>CAZNXP010000146.1:0-5604 GCA_964576955.1 uncultured Algimonas sp. | reverse complement strand
TACCCGCGGACGCGACGGTATCACGGCCCAACGCAAATGAGTTCCCGCCAGACGCTTCGGCATCCCGCCCAATGGCAATATCAAAGTTATCAGAACCGGTGGCACCACGGCCCAAGGCAATAGAATTATTGCCGCCCGCATTACTTCGCGCGCCCAAAGCTAGAGAATTTGTCCCAGCAGCCTTCGCCCCTGACCCAAGGGCTGTGGCTTCAACGCCGCTCGCTTCTGCGCATTCTGTCCCGAGGAAGAGGTTAATGGCTCCGTCATTATCCAAATCGGCACACCCCCCAACAGCGGTCGCGCTGCCCTCGCTGGCGATTGCCGACCCCCCTAAAGCCGTCGCATGCTCGGCGGTAGCTTGAGCAGAAGATCCTATAGCAGTGGCCCTGTCTGCGGTGGCCTCTACGCTGCCCCCTATGGCGGTGGACTCACTGCCCGTGGCGTTTGTAAAACGTCCCAGAGCGGTGGCACCGTTCGCCGTGGCGGTAGAAAAGACCCCAATGGCGGTGGCGCTATTGCCCGTGGCCTGCGCGCCATTGCCGAAAGCGCTGGCACCTAAATCGGTGGCTGCCGCCGCGGTTCCTATGGCGGTTGAAGCAAAAACCGTGGCCTGCGCTCCATTGCCCAAAGCGCTGGCCCCACTCCCAGTCGCGGCAGAATTAGTCCCTATGGCGGTGGAGGAAGAGCCCGTGGCCTGCGCGTTAAAGCCCAGAGCGCTAGCATTGCTCGTAGTGGCAGCAGAACTGACTCCAATCGCGGTGGAGCGTTGACCCGTTGCGTGCGCGGAACTGCCTAGAGCGCTGGCATTTTCCTCATCGGCGACTGAACCGGACCCTATGGCGGTGGACCGGACCCCCGTGGCACTCGCTAGGTTTCCGACGGCTGTTGCATTCTCCGAACCCGTTTCTGAATCAACGCCGCATTCTGTTGTGGTGTCATCTCCGCCATCCGTATTGCACTCGGCGGTTCCATCCGCGAAAGCCATTTGCGGCATAATAATTGGAAAGGCCAAGATCAGAGCCAATAGGGTCGTCGTCGAGCGAAGCCGTGTTTTAAAAGTAAAATTTGTCATGATTTTTTCCCGTTAGACATGAATAAGGACACTCAAATGGAGCGCCCAGAAATTGAGAGGTCATAAGAGTGACATCGCCCATAGGGGCGATTTAATATCCCTCTATTCTATTTGGCGACGCGCAGGCGTGATCGGCATCACGTCTTTTAGACCTTAAAGAGTTATTGGGGTATAAAGCCAAAAGATCTCGTCGCCCTTCTTGGAAACTTACGACACCGCATGGCCGGCGATCTCGAGGATGCAGGCATCATATGCAAGTGGGAGGTCGAAAAATGTGACACCCTAGCTTGGCTTGACGCGACCAACGCCTTGCATGTCTTGCGAATTTATAGTGAAGCCATCAGCAATGTACTAAGCCACTCTAGGGCAACGGAGATATGCATAGGCTGTGCTGAAAGAGACCACGAGGCCGTCGCAGGTGTTTCAGCGTATGTGGCTGATAATGGTGCTGGCTTTGATGCAAGCCAAATGACACCCGGAAAAGGCCTGTCCAATATTCGCGCGCGGCGAAATCACTTCATGGCCATCTTTCTTATGAATCCAGTCCTGATTGGGGAACAATTGTAACCCTCTGGCTGCCTTATGTTCGAACAAAATTATGAAACAGCTTTGCATATGAGGAGTAACTCACCCTACCTCCAGAAAGTTTCATTACTTAACTTGTTTTTCGCTTTTCGATGTTACGCTGGGGCCAATCTAAATTGCAAGGTGGGCCAAAAGCATGACAGACTTATCCGAAAACGTGGTCACTGAACCGCAAATTTCGTTATCTGAGCTCCAAGATTTACAATTCGAGTGGCTGGCGCGCGCTGCGCGATTATGGGGGACGGCGCTATTGGTCGTGGATACAAAGCTTCAGATTAAATTCTATGACAGGGCCATTGCTGACATTTTAGAGCTTGATAGCTCAGTTGACCTGACAGGCGCGAACTTACTTGATATTGCGGGGGAACTTGCCATTCGGGGGGATTTTGGACCCGGAGATCCCGCCATCTTTGTTGATCTTGTCCGTAATGAGTTTACAAAATCAGCGGGGGCCCTTGAGCCGTCAAACCGTAAACTGAATTTTGTAACGCCGTCTGGCAAACGCGTTCAATTCAGACAGGAGATTAAGCATGACGGCCTATTTATGCTGGGCTGCCGGGACGTCACGAAATCCTACATTCAAAAACACGCGCTAAAAGTTGCCTTAGATAGTAGCGATTCCGGTTACATCATGTTTGATGTTGAAACGCGAAAATTTCACGATGTCGGAAATTTTGCGAGCCGAAAGCATTGCAATAGACTGGCTCAACGACTTCTGAACGATGAACTAAAAAATGTCATTCACCCAGAAGATTATAAAAAAGTAAAATCGGTTAGAAAACAAGCCGAGGCGAATAAGGAACCTTGGAGCGGTACCTTCCGTATTTTAGATGATCAAGCCGATACTATATGGGTGAAGGTACAAGCGACGCCTCAAATCTCCGAATCTGGCGTCATCACAAGTTACATATTCTTCTACTCACAAGTCACATCTCAATTACGGGTACAGGATGATCTCAGAAAAGCGATTGAGCAGACTGAAAAATCTTTAAGTGCCAAAAATGCATTTTTGGGGCGACTATCCCACGAAATTCGGACGCCTATGAATGCCGTAGTCGGGATTGCAGATGCGCTGATACATCATGATGGAAATCCAAAAATCTTGCCGAAACTAAAACTCATTCAATCCTCCGCCGAGAAAATTATTCGTATTGTTAATGAAAGTTTGGAGCACACAAAACTGGCAGAGTCCAAAGTCCAACTCGACCCGCACCCCGCCTCGCCGCGCGAAGCCGTCGAGTCCGTTTGCGCGCTTTGGGAGCAAAAAGCCATCGAAAACGACATTGATTTACAGTGCCGAATTGACGCGAAGGTTCCGGATACAATTATTTTCGACACCCATAGATATGAGCAATGCCTCAATAATTTGATTTCAAATGCGGTGAAATTTTCGCCCGGCGGAAAAATACAAGTTGTGCTCACCACCTTAGAAACCAAGGGGCAAAATAATTTAGTCGCCGTTGTCAAAGACACGGGTATCGGCATGAATGAGGCGCAATTAGCAAACCTCTTCGAAGCCTATACGCAAGCCGATAAATCAATTTCTGGGCGCTTTGGCGGAACGGGATTGGGCATGAACATCACGAAACAATTGATTGAACTCATGGGCGGAAAAATCACGGCAAAATCAGAGATTGGGTCAGGAACGGTCATCGCCCTCACCTTACCAATTAAAGCTGAAAGGCGCGTTGAAGAGCGCCGGGAAAACACAAGCGGCGGGCTTCTTGACGACATCTTAGAAAGTGCGGCGGAGCCAGAATCAGAATATTCTGAGCTAAAAATGTTGGTCGTCGATGATAACCCAACTAACCATATGGTCGTCTCCTCGCTTTTAGGCTCCCTTGTCAAACATATTGATGTGGCGGAAAACGGGGTTGAAGCCATTGACGCCTTGAAAAAGGCCGAAAGAGAAAACGCGCAATATGACATCGTCCTCATGGATATCCATATGCCCGTCATGGACGGTATTGAGGCCACACTGGACATCAGAGGCTCCAAGGAATCCTATACGGATATTCCCATCATCGCCCTGACCGCTGACCCCCAATATCAACAAAGACGCTTATGCAAAAATATTGGCATGGATGAAGCGCTGGCGAAACCTGTCAAACTCACGGAATTACTCAACGCAATGGACCGCGTTTTAAAGACCCGCGCCGCTTCTGGGCTTGCAGCCTGATATAATTATAGGCCATAGGGGATGCGGAAAGAGAGCCCCCTATGACTGTCCTTAAATCTATGTCTATCGCGCTTCTGGCGGCGACCACCTTGATAAGCTGCCAAGCCGACTCCGCGAAAGATGGATCTAAAAATTTCGCAAGAGCATGGTGCATAACCGGCGGCCCGATTTATACCGCCAATGATAAAAACCCCGTAGTTGAAGCCGTCGCCATTCGCAAAGGCGTAATCACCTATGCTGGGCCTAATACAGGCAATTGGTGCGCCAATAGCGCAGAAGGCAATTCAAAAGCCATCGACCTTAAAGGCGCAGCTGCCTATCCTGGATTTACCGATGCCCACGGGCACCTTATCGGCATTGGCCTGCGCGAAATGACCCTGAATTTGGAAGGGACGGCTTCGATAAAAGACATGCAAGCGAAACTCGCTGAGGTCGTCGCCAATACGGCAGAGGGTCAGACTATCTATGGCCGAGGTTGGATTGAAACCCATTGGCCAGAGGGGCGCTTCCCGAGCAAAGCAGACCTCGATGCGGTCACAACATCCCATCCCGTTATTTTAGAGCGCGCAGATGGGCATGCGAGCGTCGTCAACTCGCTTGCGCTGTCAAAGGCGCGGATTACGAATGAGACGGCCAATCCATTTGGCGGCGCGATTAACCGCGATGCTTCCGGCGACGCGACAGGTATGTTAATCGACAATGCGGCGACGCTCGTCCAGCCGCTGCTCCCCGGATTAACCGATGACAGAAAACGCGAAGCCTATCTGCGCGGCGCAGAACTCTATGCCTCGCGAGGCTGGACCAATATCCACTCAATGTCTGTAGATCCCGCAGATATTCCCCTGATTAATAGTCTCGCCCGAAGTAAAGACATTAAAATCAGAGTTTACAATTCTCTGGACCTGCTTCCCGCGCGAACGCAGTTTCTGGCTGACCTCCGGCAAGGCGGCAACTCGCCGAATAACCTCGTCACGACGCGGGCCATCAAACTCTATGCCGATGGCGCGCTTGGGTCTCGCGGCGCAGCGCTCTTGGCGCCCTATTCTGATGATGAAAAAAACTCAGGCTTGCTCCTTCTGAAAGAAGACTCAGCGAACGCCATATTTGACGCGGCGCTTCGAAACGGGACGCAAGTCAACACCCATGCTATCGGCGACCGCGCAAACCGTATGATCCTAGATTGGTATGAGGCCGCATTCAAACGCGTCCCTAAATCCCAATGGGCAGAAAAAACCCCTCGCTGGAGAATTGAACATTCGCAAGTCATTGAACCTAGCGATATCCCGCGATTCAATGAGCTCGGTGTCATCCCCTCCATGCAGCCAAGCCACGCCATAGGCGATTTGCATTTCGCGCCGAGCCGTCTTGGGAAAGACCGCCTTGCGGGGGCCTATGCATGGCGCGCCTTAATTGACAGCGGCGCAAAAATTGCGGGCGGCTCTGACGCACCCGTCGAAGTTGGCGACCCGCGCATAGAATTTTACGCCGCCACCCAAAGAAAAGACCTAACAGGCTTTAGCAATGAAGATTGGAGTCCCGAACAAAAAGTAACGCCGCAAGAAGCCTTAAAAATGTTCACCATCTGGCCAGCCTATGCCGCTTTCCAAGACGACATAACGGGGTCCATAGAAGTTGGAAAAAGAGCAGATATAAGCGTGTTTGATACGGATATTATGACGGCAGATGGCCCAGCCATTTTAGCCGCTAAACCCATTCTCACCATGGTCGATGGACGGTTAGCTTTTGACGGGCGATAAGCCGCCGTAGG
>CAZNXP010000145.1:0-5646 GCA_964576955.1 uncultured Algimonas sp. | reverse complement strand
CAGGGTCAAATTTCTTCACCGCTTGCATGAGGCCGACATTGCCTTCGGAGATGATCTCGCCAATCGGCAACCCATAGCCACGATAGCCCATAGCGATTTTAGCCACGAGACGCAGATGCGAGGTCACCATTTTCTCAGCGGCCACCGTATCTCCATCTTCGACCCAACGCTTTGCGAGGCGAAATTCTTCGTCCTTCTCAAGCATAGGAAACTTCCGAATTTCCTGCAGATAGGAGTTCAGTCCCTGTTCCGGCGAAAGCGACATGGATAGTTTCATGTTGCCAGAATAGGTCGCATCCTTAGCGGATTTTTTTGTCGATAATGATTTCGTTTCAGCCATGAGACTCAATTCCTCCAGCCGTAACATATAGGAATTCAAATTCGGGTTTAAAGAGGGCAATTCAGCGAAAACCGAATCGCACTCTATTCAATTATAAGTCTAAATTCCCGTGCACAGGGCGTGAAGGCCACCAATAAGGTGTTCTCTTGGCGGCGTCGGAAGCGGGGTAATATTTATGCAATCGTTCAAAGACGACTTTCTGTAGTGGCGCGCCCTTATACTTACCTGCTTCCTCATGCCGACATATCCGGATAATTTTGGCAAGGGCGGGCGCGAAGAGATGGGCGTATTTCGCTCGGTCTTCAGGACTCGCATCCTCTAGCCAATCAAACAGGTTTATGGCCATAGTGCGTATAAGGCGGTCTTCATCCTTTATGCGCGACAGCTTATCCCAATCGACAAGCGCGGCATAACCGACCTCAGCTGTGCCGTCATTTTTACGCATAGGATTGAGCTTAAAGGCTAAACTCTGTTTGTAATATTCTTCTTCTTCTAGAGGATTAAGTTTGAAGTCTACACTATCTCTAAAATGTCCCCCATTATAATGCTTTTCTGAAAGCCTCTGGTAGGACCTGTATCTCCATCGTGAATTTGTCCCATATCGAGTTGCTGGGAAGAGCTGTCGACGCAAATAAATGTCTAGAAAGCGTTCAACACTTTGCGGATCTGAAATATCTCTGTGATGAGGGTCAATGTTATGAGAGGCACCTGAAAATAATGCGTAAAATGTAAGCTTTAGATTAGCGGGTAATTCGGGTGTCTCAAGGTCAAGATTATCGGCAAAATTATAGTTCGACTCTGCCTGGTCTACATATTTTTGAGATTCAGCCAGAATTCGGATGCGGTACCGACTGCTTTCAGAATAATGCCGCTCATTACGCTCATGTCTGTCTTTCGTATTATTTAATTCCTTTTTTAAGTCGATGACTGTTTTGGCCAGTGCCTTTGGCGCAGCTTGCAAACCCATTTCCCACTTTTCATCTGTTAAGGCATGGGCAGATTTCAGGAAGGGATAAGAATTTGGGATGTGTTCCGTTGGTAGGCCAAAGAGTAAATTATTGTGATGGTTATCCTTTTTAGCTATAAGACTTTGCGCGGTATTCATGTCAGGGGCGCTCAAAAACAAAAACCGATTAGCCCATGTCTTATCTTCGAGCTGGTCCGCAATTCGTGATAATTCCGCGTGATAAGATACATCCAGGCCTTCACCATCCGTCATCGCCTCATAGGTGAGCGTATGAATGTCTTGTCTCGTTCGATTTTCAGCGAGTCTTCGCGGTAGGTAAGCGCGAGGTAAGCCCGCATCCCGTCCTAAGTCACTCAAAGCAATAATTCCGTAATCAGAAGGGCTGGCCTGACAGCTTATGATATCTGTAACGCCGCCGCTGATACGAGCCGTAATGTCATCTGGAACAGTATGATCGAATACCCGGTGATGCTGATATTGGGTCATCCAAATATTGATACCGGGTCTTATTGTTGCTTGTTTATCAATATGTGAGAAGGCAGTTTTGAGCTCATCTGGATTAATAATGCCGGCTCTATGCCATATGGCATAGGCTTCATTCATTTGGTGGTCCGTTATCAACCAATCAAAGGCAGAATTAGATTTCACTTGTTGCAAGATGACGCCGCTAATATCTGGCATTAAATTTAGAACATTCAGATAATCTAATTGGGCATTTACGCTGAGGTGGGTCTGGCCTTTATCGAGTAATTTTAATGCATCTACCGCGCGTGTCTCTCTATTTGTGTAATAGCCATAATTATAGCTGGTCGCATGAAAGTCATCTGGTTTGAGTGGGGGTAGACGCGATTTCGATCTGTAAAGATTGACTGAACTAAGGATATTTGCATCCGCAGGCCTGTTGAGTTCCCGCGCGATATCTTCATATTTCCCATCGCAAAATGTCGTTACAGTCTGCCTCCCTTTATACGGGTCTACCGCTGGCCTGTGCTGGTGCCAATTATACCGGCTAGAAACGGTATGCGCTGCGGCTAACTCTGCGCCTGCGACTGTAAAAATTGCGCCCAAAATTGCCGATTTTATCCGTCTCATAAAGTCCCCCAATATAGATTGATGAAACCATATGCCACGCTGAATGCGCCAGTATTGTGAATAGAAAAAGGTAAGTGTGTGGCGATATTCAGGCCAGAATAAACCAATCCTGCTGCGACCTAATTCACTGGAAGATTAGCCAACACATCCAAAAGGTGTTGCATGTCCTCAGGCACAGGAGCATCAAAACTGTGATGTTCTTTTGTGATGGGATGAATAAACCCGAGGTGGCGCGCATGTAGGGCTTGGCGTTTGAAATTGGCGACAGCGACGCGGACAGCTTCTTCGGCGGCTTGATTAGATGTCGCATAGGCACGCTGTTTCCCGTAGAGCGGGTCGCCCAATAGCGGGCAGCCGATGTGAGACAAATGCACGCGAATTTGGTGCGTTCGTCCTGTTTCCAACTGGCAATCAAGCTGACTGATTTTCGGCGTGCCAATGCTCGTATGCTGCGCGCGGCCATATCCTTTGACGTAGCGGTAATGCGTGACGGCATGACGGCCAACATCTGACGCCTCAATATTATCTAGCGTACCGCGAACAACGGCTTGTTTCTTTCTATCATTGGGAGATCTAGCGAGGCGCGAGGCGATACGGCCAGAGCGTGGTTTCGGCGCGCCGCGCACGAGGCAAGTGTAAATGCGGTCAATCGAATGTTTCGCAAATTGTTTGGATAGGCCTTGATGGGCTCTGTCCGTTTTGGCGACAACCATGACGCCTGATGTGTCTTTGTCCAATCGGTGCACGATACCCGGACGCATGACGCCGCCAATACCGGATAAGCTATCCGCGCAATGATAGAGCAGGGCGTTGACGAGGGTTGCGCTGCGCGAGCCTGGGGCAGGATGGACTGTCATACCAGAGGATTTATTCAAGACGATCAAATAGTCATCTTCAAAGAGAATATCTAAGGGGATGTTTTCAGGTTGCGGCGTATCATCAACGGGCGGCGGGACACGCACTGCATACTCAATCTCAGGCCGAACCTTCGTGGTGACCTTACCAACAATATCACCATTGGCGCGGACGTTACCGCTTTCAACGAGGTCTCGGATTCGGGAGCGCGAGAGTTCTGTCCAACTCGACAGCCATTTATCCAAACGCTGACCTGCGTCCTCGCTCTCAGCGGTGCGGGTTTCCCAGGTTCCGTTTTGCTCAATCATGACGGGGCCATAAGACGGAGCAGAGGCGAGGGCAATATACTGACGTCACCCGCTTAAGTCTTACCCTCTCAGTTCTGGCTTCAAGGCAGCCGCGCAGAGCAGATAAGCTCGTCCTTCCGGAGAGCCGAGAGCAGCGCGCAGAGCAGGGGCTGTCGGCGGCGTATTGCTGAGCATATTCGAAAAACTCGATGTGAAGCTAAGTAAATCCGCTTTGAGATTTGGATCTCGGCTTAAGCTATCTCTCAAATGAGTCACGGCTTCTGGTATTTTCTCCGTGACGGCTGAGGTTAAACCTGGTTCGCCTTTATTTACGCGGGCTTGCGTGGCATCAACCACTGTCCCTTCGTCCACGATAGCCGAAGGCGATAGTTTTATCGTTGTCAAAAGAGCGACGGCATTTACGCCGCCTTGGGTAGCGGCCAGCGCGTTCCCATCCGGTCGCTCAAGTGTCCCCAGCATATCTCTCCAGCGCCAACCGGATTTTTCTTCCTTGTCTTTTCGGCGCCCAAACCCTTTCGCATTTGGACTTGGATTTGCCTCCACTTCAAAGGGACGGCGGACAACATCTGGTTCAAAATTAATAAGAGGTTCGTCGAGCGTTTCTATTTCCATATCTGCGCCCAAATTCATTGGCGTTTCGGCAATGGGTTCATATTTTGGCTTGGGCCTTGATGGCGGGGCATGCCGCGGCGGTTCAACCGGGGGGAAATCTGTATCTAAGGGCTGTAGCTTTAACCGCGCAGGTTTCACTTCAACATCAGGAATGTCCTGAGCGGCGGCCTGTGCATTGTGCAATTTTGCTTGTAGGGATTTTAAGTCTGTCTCCATCCGTGTGAAATCTCGCCGCATTTGGGCCAAATTGGTTTCCACCATTCGGGCTGTCTTGCCTTGCGCCGCGAGCGTATTATCTTCGGCTTGTTTGAGCTGTGTGGACAAATCATCGTAGTGAGTTGCGATGATGGCTTTTTTAGATTCGGCTGCCTCCCGCAATTCCGAAAGCACTTCATATCCATGACCAATCGTGGCTTGCAGTTCGGATATTTGAGCCTGAGTTTGCTTGTTCAGCGTGTTCAATGCCGTCGTATTTTCGGTAAACGCAAAGTCACTTTGCAGCAAGCTATGGGCAGATTCACTTAAACTCGTGGTTAAGGCGCCTGTCGAGCTGTTTAAATTCTCGCTCGTTGCTTCAAGACTTGTGATTTTATCGCCGAGGCGGGAGGCACTTGATGTCACGGTTTCATCGACCAACGCTGTTGTTTTTTGTAGCGCTTCACCAGCGTTTAGCAATTTGGACTCAGCGGCTGTGCAAATTCCTTCAAGGGTTTGACTGGCGTCTGAAATTTGAGTCGAAAGCGCATCCATGCGGGTGTCAAAGGTGCCAGATAAGCCTTCTAAAGCTTGCCTTTGCAGGGTGAGGGTACGGCCAACATCATCCGAGCGCGTTGTGAGGGCAATACCTGCCGTGTCCAAAGCTTGCGCCTCTCTGGTAATCGCGAGTTGAACATCTTTAAACGCCTCAACAGTTTGAGATAGACCACTGTTAACTTTAGATATTTCATCACGAATGCCTGCGGATAGGGTCTCGGTGCGGTTCAAGGCTTCTTGATCAGGTGTTACTAATATTTCCGCCGCCCGCGTGAGTTTCGAATTTTCAAATGTAATCAGGCTAAGATGCTTCAGTGTGCGCCAAAGCAAAAATAGCAAAATCAAAGGTAACACTAAAAGGACAGCAATCCCCGCTATCGGCAATAATTCAATGGGTTGATTTAAAAGCGGCGCACCAAAATATAGCCCAGCGCCAATGATATAGAGGAGGCCAAAGGCCAATATCAACCAACCCGCAGCTCTCGGTGGCTTTAACGGCTCTAGGTTTGAGGGCGGGGACATCAACGGTTGCACCGCATCTCTCGTGACAAATTCAGGCACTTCCTCTGCTTTGACGCCCTTTTTATCACTAATCGGCTCATCAGGCAGTGGCTTCAACCAATGTGTCTTTGGGGTGTCTGCCTTGATAGGTGCATCGTCTGCGGGCTCAATTGAGAAAATTTTCTTTGTTATATCAGACACTATATTCCCCTGTGTCC
>CAZNXP010000144.1:0-5658 GCA_964576955.1 uncultured Algimonas sp. | reverse complement strand
AGACGCCCCGCGAAAAAGGAATCCGCAAACATCCCAATGTGCCTTGGTAAGGTCCAACTACCAGCTCATCGGTTTTATTCGGATCCACGACGTAAAATCCCGTCCAAAAATAGCTATCAAAAGCTTCTGATAACAGACAGCTTACTGTTGCCATACGGGCCACATTATTCGTCTCGCCCTCAAGGACTGCCGCAATTTCTCTTGCGGTTTGCGTATAGATTTCAGCTTTCGTCATGAGCGCGCATATAAGGCGGCACTTTGCGTTCGTCTATAGGCTTCGCGAAAGCGTGATGGGCCTAAATAAAAGCCTGCGCCGCCGCGCGGCCAGACAACCACGCGCCTTGCACGCGCCCGCCCGCGCACCAGTCTCCCGCAACAACATATCCATCATCTTTCAGGCAAAGCTTATTCGGGGAGAGTTTATTTGAGGCATATAGCCAGCGGTGCAGTGCAATATGAGGCGCGTCCCTTAAAGAGCGGCCAAGCAAAGCCGACGCTGTGCCTAGCATGATGCCTTGCACCCAATCTCGGGGCGCTTCCGCATGGGCATCAGACCAAGCGGGTTCGGAATGGACGACGATTGTTCCGCGCCGTTTTGAACGTCCCGGCTTGGCATTATTTATCGCAATCCAATCAATCGGAAGGTCTTTCACCCGCAGCGTATCCCAGTCCGGATGAAACGGGCTGTCCAGTCCAATCATAAGGCAAAAACAAACATGCATTTCGGCAGAGAGCACCACCTCACTTTGGGCGAATTTCGGCGGTAAAAGCTGCGCTGCTTGGGCCGGAGGGAGCGTTGAAATCACACCGTCAAATCCGCCGATAGAGGTTCCGTCTTCGAAACACAGGGTCCAACCGTTTCTTTTATCAACTGCGCTCACCCGCTTTCCTAATTTTACATCGAGGTCTTTCGCCCAATATTTCGGCAGATTATTCATTCGCGGCTGGGCGACATAGCGGTCCCGCCCGCTATCTGCGCTGAGCTGTCCCGCCGCATTGAGATAGAGCCCTTTGGACTCCCAAGGGCTGACCACGCCCGCCTTAATGGCCATGTCTATTTCAGCTTTAAACGCAAGGTCTTGTACCGTGAAAAATTGCGCGCCGTGATCAAATTCCCACTCCCCCGCATAGCGCGTGGACATGCGGCCGCCAACGCCGCGGGACTTATCAAATAAAACCGCGTCTATCCCGTGTCGCCGCAACTCTCTAGCTGCAGATAATCCCGTAACACCGCTTCCTATAATAGCAATTCGCATGTATTTGCTACGTTTCACGCCCAAAAAAAGGGCAAAATAGAATTATATTTCGTGTCCAAAATAATATGTGCAAAAATTATTCGTTTCCATAGCTTTTTTACTAGCAAACGAAAGATTCGCACTCTATTGGACCGCTGAATTAACGGGCTTGGAGGGCCGAAAATACCTCTATCCCATATCGACCCAAAACAGGATGCGACTGACATGACTATACGACTCGCCATAAACGGATTTGGCCGCATTGGACGCAACATCTTACGCGCACTAATCGAACAGGGCCGTGATGACATGAAGATCGTCGCAATCAATGATTTGTCGTCGACCGAAAATCTCGCGCATCTTTTAAAATATGACTCGGTTCACGGACGTTACCCTGGCAAAATCAACTTTACGGAAAACAGCTTAAATATTGGCGGTGAAGATATTGAAGTCACAGCCATCCGAAATATTGAAGATCAAAATTGGGCAGACAATAGAGTCGATATCGTTCTGGAATGTACAGGCATTTTCAAAACGCGTGACGCCGCCGCGAAACATTTGGATGCAGGCGCAAAACGTGTGTTGATTTCCGCGCCGGGTAAAAACGCCGATAAGACAATTGTCTATGGCGTAAATGACGATGAGCTAACGGCGAAAGACATAATTGTTTCCAATGCCTCTTGCACAACAAATGCCCTCGCGCCTCTTGTGAAAGTCTTAGATAAAACTTTCGGCATCGAAAAAGGCTTCATGACGACGGTGCATGCCTATACGGGCAACCAGCCCACTTTAGACTCCGTCCATCGCAAGGATTTTAACCGCGGACGCGCCGCGGCCATATCTATGATACCAACGTCGACGGGCGCGGCCAAAGCTATCGGCCTCGTTTTGCCCGAGCTTGCCGGAAAATTGGACGGGAAAGCCATTCGCGTTCCCACACCAAATGTGTCTGTCGTCGACTTGGTCGTTAATACAGAAAAACCTGCAACAGCGGCCAAGTTAAATGCAGCCTTCCGCAAAGCCGCTAAGGGCCCCTTAAAAGGTGTATTGCAAATTGTGGAAGACAAAACCGTCTCTATTGATTTCAACCATGACCCGCATTCTTCTTCCGTTGTTCTCGAAGAAACCGTTGTCATGGGCGAGAATATGGTTCGCATCCTGTCTTGGTATGATAATGAATGGGGTTTCTCCAACCGTATGCTGGACACAGCCGCGGCGATGGCGAAATTTCTATAGGAGGCGAGGCCCATCAAACGCATGACGACGCAAGAGCTACACACAAAGCTCGAGACACTGCTGGCCGAACATAAGCGCGCCGTTGCATCTGACCCGCAAGCCAATCCCGTGAAATTGCTGGCCTATGATATTTCAAAGGCCGTGGAAGAACGTAGTGTCGCCTTTCGGGATATTGAAGCGCTCGTCAAAACACTCTCTGACCGGGGCGCCATTGACCGCGCTAATCGCTTGCGCGCCCGCGCAGGCGTAGACCGTTTTGAACAGCTCAGCGGCGATATTGCCGACGCCGCAACTGTGCAGGCGGCAAAAGGATTCGAGAGTTTTAAACGCTGGGCAGAAACTCCCGGACAAGGCATTGTCCTGACGGCTCATCCCACTTTTTCTCTCTCTCGCGATATCAGAAATACCTTAGGCGCAATCGCCTCCTCTGATGCCGGCGAGGTTAAAGCGCTGACCAAAACGCTTCAAACCCACCCTTACCTTCCGAAGCGCGCGCCCACTCTGATTGAGGAACATGAAGATTCGCAGGCCACACTAGCCCGCATTCAAACCGCATTAAGCAAATTAAACGCGGTTGTCCTCGACGTCGCCGCGAAACATTTCCCAAAAGACTGGACAAACGTGACGCCGCATCTCGCAGATGCTTATAGCTGGGTCGGCTATGATATTGATGGACGGACAGATATTTCATGGGGCGATGCGTTAAGACTGCGCCTTTCTGAGAAACGCGACCAACTGGCCCGTTATGCTAAAGAAGCGGCGCGCATTGCGAGCGCAGGCGGGTTTGAATCAAAAGCTGAAGACGCCGTCGACAAACTTTGTGATAGCATCAAAGACGGCCTCGCCTCCGCTGAACGCGATTTGACACTTTTTGAGGCAGACCTAGATATTCCTGATAATCTCGTGGCGGCGGCCAATAACCTCACCCGCCAATCACCGCGCCGCTTTACAGATTTAAGCCCGCTGTTCCGCCACATTGAAGCCGCCATTGCGGGCGCGCCAAATCTGGAAACACAGCGAGATTTGGTTTGCCTTCGCGCGCAGATGAAATCATTTGGCCTCGGCACGGCCCGAATCCATTTTCGCCTCAATGCACGACATGTGATGTCGGGCGTCAAAGGCATTTTTGACATATCCGACACAAGCGCGGACACGCGGACCGTTCTCAACCGTGCCACAGAGCTGACAAAATCTGTCAAACCACAGCCTGTGAATTTTGCCTCGCTCGCACTTGAGAAATCTACCGCGCATGAGAAAATGATTCTGATCGCGCAAATTCAGAAATATATCGATGCCTCCGTGCCAATCCGCTTGCTGATTGCCGAGACTGAAGATGCTTTAATTCCGTTGTCTGTCCTTTACCTTGCTCGCCGTTATGGCGTGGCCGATATGCTAGATATCTCCCCACTCTTTGAGACGGCGGACGCGCTGAATAATGGCGGCCGTATCATCGGGAAGATGCTGGAGAACCCTGTCTACCGCGATTACATTAAGGACCGCGGCGTCTTTGCTATTCAAACAGGCTTTTCGGATGCTGGCCGCTTTATGGGGCAAATTCCGGCGACCCTCGCCATTGAACGGCTACAATCCCACTTTGCGCGTCAGATGGAACGTCACAAAATGTCCGGCGTCACGGCGCTCGTCTTTAACACCCACGGCGAAGGTCTTGGACGCGGCGGACATCCAGGCACTATTCGCGAGCGTCTCGATTATGCGATGAGCCCTTGGGCCATGTTACAATTTGAACGCCGCGGCATTCACCTTTGTCATGAAACCAGTTTCCAAGGCGGCGACGGCTATCTTTGGTTCCAGACACCAGCGCTGGCCGATGCGACGGTCTTCTCACTGCTCGGCGGCAGATTTTCTAACCGAACAGAGGCCGCGAATGATCTGTTCTATACAGAAAAAGATTTCTCTTGGGATGTTTACCGGACAATCGGGTCTGAACAAGATGCGCTATATTCTGACCCGAATTACGTCGGCCTATTGGGCGGACTCGGTCAAAATATGTTAATTCCAACAGGAAGCCGCGCCGTCAAACGCGCGAAATCTGGTTCGGCCGCCGATATGTTCAATCCGCGTCTTTTACGCGCCATTCCGCATAATGCGATTTTGCAGCAATTTGGCACACCCGCCAATATTATTTACGGAATGGGACGCGCAGGCCGCATCGACTCTGAAAAATTTGAGACATTATATAAAAATTCTGCCCGCGCGAAATCCATCTTCGACCTCGTCATTAAATCTATGGGCCGAACAAATCTGTCTATTTTGACCGGATATGGACGCCTCTTTGATCCCGGATTTTGGATTAGCCGCGCCTTATCGGGCGCAGAACCTCTGCTTGCGAACCGGTCTTTAATCGTCGCGGAAACGCTTGAGACGTCGCCGTGGCGCTCGCAAATCATGGATCTGGCGAACCGCTTGCGGCTAGATCAATATGACAGCCTGCGTGTTTTTAAACGTTGTAACGCGGAGGCCGATTTCGCGCCTAATGATACGCTGATTATCCTACATGCCCTTCGGCTCGCCGTCATTATGAAAATGATGATTACGATGACGGACTTACCTGTAATATCAGATGAGGCTACCTCGCGCCTCTCCGCGCTGCAGCGCCTGCAGACCTTCCAAATCGACGATATTTTGCGCGATTTGCGGGAAAGATACCCCTCCAAAACGGCGTCTATAGATTGGGCAGAAGCTTTGAATGAAAAGACAGGCGCCCCCGTCGTCTCAGGCGGCTTCGCACATATCGCAGATCATGTGATTAAGCCGCTGGACCGCGCCAAAGATTTAGTCCGGCAAATCACCATCGCGGTGACCCATCATTACGACGCCTTTGGCTAGATCAAATCGCCGTCATTACGCGCCGTGCTGGCCTTTAAAGCATTGACGGCAGAGCGAATACGGGTCTTGACCGTGCCGAGGGGTAGGCCCGTTTCGGCGCTTATTTCCTTATGTGTTTTAAATTCCAGAAACGCCATACGAATGGCCATTTGCTGCGCCTCTGTTAGGCGGCCAATATAGTCATGTAAGATTTTCCTACTTTCCTGCCTCATGAAATCCTGCTCGGCAGATTGCACTTCGTCATCCGCGATAGCATTCATTGATTCAGGATCGCGAACATCCATTCGGCCATGTTTGCGTTGATGATCAATCCATTTATTGCGCGTGAGCCGGTAGATCC
>CAZNXP010000143.1:0-5688 GCA_964576955.1 uncultured Algimonas sp. | reverse complement strand
CCCTGAACTGTCGTTAGTGGAGATGTCGTCGAATTCGTTTTAGAAAGCTCAATAAAACCACCCCAGCCGCCAGCAGCATCAATATTGATATATCCCGCATAAACGCCGACTAGCACTAGGATAATTGTCGCCGGGATACTGACCAACTCCAATCCTCTCACTCCAAAATATGTTGTGAAGGTAAATAGCAATCCAGCAAAAGTCGCGACCGCATAGAAGCTATGGCTATCAAAGCTCTGCGTCCATGCGAAGCCAAAGGCTCCCACAATTATACCCTGCCAACATATGGTCAAAATTGCGACTAATATAGACGTCGCGCGCGCGCCGATATTTCCATAAACATAACGGTATAAAAGCCCGCTATTACAGGCAGTTTTATATCCAACATAGCCAACCAAAGCACCAATAACAAAATTGATGACATTGCCGATAAATGTCGCTTGGATAATCGCATCGAATGACATGCCATTGCCGAGCGACCCACCGACAATCAGTCCTGTGACCAAAAAACCCCATCCAAATGCAAGCGTAAGAAGTGGTAGAGCGTCGCGCCTTTGATCATCCCGCAAAGGTGCATGAGGGTTATCAGCGCTATCTTCAGCTTCACTCGGATCAAATGCCCACCAATTTTTAAACCATGACATCATGCAACTTGCTCTCCTCACGGAGAAACTATTCCGCCTGAAGGGCGTTGAAGCGGAAAATACAATTAAAGCCGCATAACGAATATTTCCGCATAAATTCACGACCATAATCGAGTCGGTTCTAATGAGGGTTCATGACAACTCTCACCTTATATGATAAACTTTGGAAGTCTCATATCGTCAGAGATTATGGGGATAGGGTTAGTTTAATTTATATCGACCGCCATCTTGTTCATGAAGTTTCTAGTCCGCAAGCGTTCCAACGTTTGAAAGCTCGCGGATTGCGGCTTCGACGCACAGAAACCCATTTATCTGTCGCCGATCATGCTATTCCGACGCAAGGGCGGAACAATATGCTGAAGGATAGTCTTGCCGCTCGGCAAATTGCCCGCCTTATCGAGAATTGTCAGGCGTTCGACATTCCTTACATTCCAATTGACGATGTTCGGCACGGCATTGTGCATGTCGTTGGGCCTGAAACAGGATTTACCCTTCCCGGAACAACACTTGTTTGCGGAGATAGTCACACTAGCACCCATGGCGCCTTTGGCTGTTTGGCATTTGGGATTGGCGCAAGCGAGAGCGAAACCGTTTTCGCGACACAAACCCTTAGGCAAACAAAGCAAAAGCAAATGCGCGTGACCTTGAGTGGAACTCTATCTGATGGCGTTTCGACGAAAGACATTATCCTCGCGCTCATTAAAAAGATTGGCCCCGCAGGCGCACAAGGACATACGATTGAATTCGCGGGCTCAGCTATCTCTCATATGTCCATGGAAGCTCGGATGACGCTTTGCAATATGTCTATCGAAGCCGGTGCTCGAAGCGGTCTTATTGCACCAGACGACGTCACAATTGCTTATCTAAAAGACAAGCCCCTATCGCCAAAAGCCAAAGAGTGGGATTTGGCGGTCGCCTATTGGAAGACCCTTCAAACAGATAAAGACGCAATTTTTGATAAAGAAATTTCGATCAATTGTTCAAATGTTGCGCCGCACGTGTCATGGGGAACAACGCCCGCCGATTGCCAAGATATCACCCAATCTGTACCGGACCCTTCAAAAGAAAAAGACCTCCTGCGGCAGAAGCAAATGCGCAAAAGTCTTGCCTATATGGGGCTTAATCCCAATACGCGGATGACCGATATAAAAATAAACACCGTCTTCATAGGCTCTTGCACAAATAGCCGTATCGAAGATTTGCGCCGTAGTGCAAAAATCATTGGGTCGAAAAAAGTCGCCAAGGGTGTAAGAGCGCTCGTCGTGCCAGGTTCAGCGAGCGTAAAGGCCGAAGCTGAGGCTGAAGGTCTAGACCTCATATTCAAGAAGGCTGGATTTGAGTGGCGCGATGCGGGGTGCTCAATGTGTGTCGCCATGAACGACGACCGACTAAATCCTGGTGACAGGTCAGCCTCTACATCCAATCGTAATTTTGAAGGTCGTCAAGGACAAGACGGACGCACTCATCTCATGAGCCCCGAAATGGCGGCAGCAGCAGCGATTACCGGCCATATTACAGATGTACGTGATTTTATTGGTGGGCAAAATGCGTAAATTCACCACACTGCACGGCATTCCCGCACCTTTAGACGAAGCCAATATCGATACAGACATTATTTTTCCTGCGCGTTTTCTATTGCTCATGAATAAGAAAGGGCTTGGCAAGCACGTATTTAAGGAACGTCGAAAAAGCGGCGTCAATAAATCCAATTTCGTTCTGGACACGCCGCCATACGACACATCCGAAATTCTTGTTACAGGTCCACGTTTCGGAATAGGGTCAAGCCGGGAGCAAGCTGTCTGGGCGCTGACAGAATTTGGCTTTCGCTGTGTTATCGCCCCTAGTTTCGGCGATATATTCTTCGCGAATTGCCTGAAAAATGGCCTACTGCCCATTGTGTTAGATGGCCCGAAACATCAAAGTCTAATGAAGGCCGCCAAAGACGCAGTTTCAATCTCCATTGATTTGAGATCCCAAATTATCACTTTGGGGCAAAACGAAATCTCATTTGTTGTCCCTGCTCGCGGAAAAGAATTATTACTTTCAGGACTAGATGAAACGGCGGAAATTTTAGCAAATGAAGCCTCCGCAATTGACGCATTTGAACAAAAACAACGCAGTCAAATGCCCTGGCTTTACCACAACAGATTAAGATAATTTCTAAAGACAAAATTATGCAAAAACCTAGTTTAAGAACTGCCCTCACCAACGGTGAATTTATTGCCGCGCCTGGTATACAAGATATGATAACAGCTGTACTTTGCAATAAGATTGGTTTCGATTTCGTCTATGCATCGGGGTATTGGGGCACAGCCTCAGCCTATGGTTTGCCGGACGCTGGGATTGCTAGCTATACTCAAATGTTAGACCGAGTCAGCACATTGGCGCGCGTTGCAAATGCAGGTGTTATTGCCGATGCGGATACGGGGTATGGCGGTCTCCTGAATGTTCATCATACCGTACGCGGTTATGAAGATGGCGGGGCGTCCGCCGTTCAGTTGGAAGACCAAGAATTTCCAAAAAAATGTGGCCACACAAAAAACAAACGCGTGATTCCTCTCGAAGATATGGTTCAAAAAATCCAAGTCGCCTGCGACGCACGGCAAAACCCCGAGACGATTATAATCGCTCGGACAGATGCCAAAGATCCAGAAGGCTATGAGGCCGCTATTGCTCGTGGACAAGCCTATGGAGATGCAGGCGCCGATGTGGTCTTTATCGAAGCGCTGCATACAGAAGCCGAAATGAGAGATGCTTGTGCCCGGATCAATAAACCCATGATGGCGAATATGGCTGATGGCGGAAATACACCAATTTTACCGGCCAAAGTGCTAAAAGACATCGGTTATTCGATAGCCATTTTTCCCGCTATGACGTCACTCGCAGCCGCGGCTGCGGCAGAGGCCGCTTTGATAAACTTAAAGGAAAATGGCACCTCTTTATCTCCCGATATCCCCCTCTTTAGCTTCACCGAATTCAATCAACTCATTGGTTTTCAAGAAGTTTGGGATTTCGAAAAAAAATGGAGTTAGCCAAACGATAAACTATTCAAAATGGCAGTAACTTTCACCGTCTGAGCTGCCTAAGTTTTGAACGAAAATCGTCGAACATGGAGCTATCTCATGACGGATAAATGGGCCTCACAACTAAAGTCCATGAAAGGCAGAATGGGAACCCTTGCTGCAGGGTCGCCAAGCACCATGAAAGCTTTCGGTGGATTGGTGAATGCCGCGACGAGCGACGGTGAACTCGACAAAAGTACGAAAGAACTTATGGCAATCGCCATCTCAATTTCTGTACGTTGCGAAGATTGCATTGCCTATCATGTTAGCAATGCTGTTTCCTTAGGCGTTAGCCGAGAAGAAGTTCTTGAAACCATTAGCGTCGCGGTCGAAATGGGCGGTGGTCCTGCAACGGTTTATGGGGCAAAAGTCTTAGAAGCATTTGACGAATTTTCTGGCAACTAAGCATTTTGATTGAGCTAAAACAGGAATAATGGAGAAGTAATATGGACTTGGGACTAAAAGGAAAAAAAGTCATTTTGACAGGCGGGAGCCGCGGAATTGGACGTGCGGCGCTTGAGCATTTTGCATCTGAAGGTGCAGACGTCGCATTCTTTTCTCGCGGGGCTGACGCCGTCAAAAAGGCGGCAAAAGAACTCGCCAAACATGGCGGAAAGGTCTTTGCAGAAGCCCATGAAGTTGACGACATGAAAGACTATGCAGCATGGTTAGAAAAAGCCGCAAAGAAACTGGATGGCTGCGATATCTTTGTTCACAACATTAGCGCTTCAGGCGCTGGAGCCACGGGAGATTGGGATAAAGTCTTCAATCTTGATGTGAAATCCGCTGTGACAGGTGTCGAAACGCTGCAGCCTTATCTGGAAAAATCAGGTAGCGGCTCGATTGTCCTAATGGTGACGACTGCGGCTGTAGAGACCTTTTTCGTCCCGCAAGCTTACAATGCTCTCAAAGCTTCCCTGATTACCTACGGGTCACAACTATCCCAAGCCGTTGGTCCAAAAGGCATTCGGGTCAATATGGTGTCCCCTGGCCCGATTACCTATCCAGGCGGAAACTGGGAAAACATCAAAAAAGGCAAACCAGAATTCTACGCCGCGACTGAAGCCAATATGGCGCTAGGCCGATTTGGTACACCAGAAGATGTTGCCAAGACCGTCGTATTCCTATCCAGTGCCGCTTCGGGCTATACAACGGGAACAAATGTCGTCATTGACGGCGGTTATACAAAACGCGTTCAGTTCTAAAATCTAACCTAAAAACCAACTTAAAAGGCCATCCCATTTGTTGAGATGGCCTTATTTTTTGAGTACCTTTTTAAGCGTTACCTACCGACTGGAAAGTCGCGACGTCGCTTAATCTACCGCCCTCTTTTGCAAGTTTCACAAGTAACGGAGACGGCGTAAAATCATCTCCATATTGCACTTCAAACTCTTTAAGTTTCGCCACGACTTTATCCAAGCCGATCGTATCTGCCCAGAACATCGGGCCGCCGCGATAAACGGGCCAATTATAACCTTTGATACAGGCTATATCGATATCAGACGCACGCAGGGCTATACCCTCATCTAAGACCTTCGCGCCCTCATTGATAATCGGGTATATTTGCCGAGCGAGAATTTCATCTTTGTCGGCTCGATAAGGTTCCACCTTATGATAAGCGGCGATATCCGCGAGAACATCTACCGCGATTGGTGATAAGGTTCGCGCGCGTTTATCATCGTAGTCATAAACCCCTGCCTTGTTTTTCTGGCCAAGACGCCCGAGTTTCACCAGCTCCCCCCAAAAGGTAACCTCATCAGATCCGCGGCCCAACACATCAAGACCAACAAGGTCTAAAACTTGAAACGGACCCATGGCAAAACCGTAATCATAAATAACTTTATCAATGAGCTCTGGTGAATTGCCCTGCAGGGCCAGCATTGTTGAATGTGTGCGGCGCACCGACATGACACGGTTGGCAATGAACCCATAGCCGACCTTTGACAAAACAGGCGTTTTGGCAATTTTGCCTGCCAATTTCA
>CAZNXP010000142.1:0-5705 GCA_964576955.1 uncultured Algimonas sp. | reverse complement strand
TATCTTCGAGGTAAGACGGCGCGCCTTGGGCTTTCATAAAGGCCGCAATACGTTCGACTTCGCCGTCGGATACGAACGGACCATGGAGGCGGCGCGGACGGCCTGTGCCCGCAAAGAGCATATCGCCATTGCCAAGCAGGGCTTCGCCGCCTTGCTCGCCAAGGATAACGCGGCTGTCAATTTTAGAGCCGACGCGGAAACAAATACGCGCAGGGAAGTTGGCTTTAATTGTTCCCGTAATCACATCTGTCGACGGACGCTGGGTCGCCATGATGACGTGAATACCCGCCGCCCGCGCCATTTGCGCGAGGCGCTGGACACTGCCTTCAATGTCTTTTTTGGCGACCATCATCAGGTCCGCCATCTCGTCAATAATCACGACGATATAAGGCATAGGTTCAAATTCGAGCGTTTCCGTTTCATATTCGGGCTCGCCTGTTTCCTTATTATAACCCGTCATGATGGTCTTGGTCATGGTCTCGCCGCTGGCTTTATATTCCGCGACTTTCTCATTGAAGCCCGCCATATTACGGACATTCATCTTGGCCATTTTACGGTAGCGGTCTTCCATTTCCCGCACGGTCCATTTCAGCGCCACCACAGCCTTTTTCGGCTCTGTCACCACAGGGGCGAGCAGATGCGGACAACCATCATAGACGGAAAGCTCAAGCATTTTCGGGTCAATCATGATGAACTTACATTGCTCTGGCGTGAGCGTGTACATCAGCGACAAAATCATGGCGTTGACGCCAACTGACTTACCAGAACCCGTTGTACCTGCGACGAGCAAATGCGGCATTTTAGCAAGGTCAGCCACGAAAGGCGTGCCGCCAATATCTTCGCCAAGAATAAGCGGGAGAGACGCCTCGCTTTGTGTAAAGACGCTAGAGGCGAGCATATCGCGGAGCCACACCATTTCGCGTTTGCGGTTAGGCAGCTCAACACCCATGGCATTGCGGCCCGGCACGACGGCAATCCGCGCAGATTGGGCGCTCATATTACGGGCAATATCGTCAGAGAGATTGATGATGCGCTGTGACTTTACGCCGGGTGCAGGTTCAAATTCAAAGAGGGTGACAACAGGACCCGGGCTGGCTTGGCCCATTTCGCCGTCCACACCGTAATCTCCCATCACTTTATGGAGCTGCTCGGAGGCACGGCGCAGCGCGCCCTCATCATGAATAGTCGAGCGCGGCGGCGGCGCTTTCAGAAGGTCGAGGCCTGGCAGGACGTAATCCTCATTTCCAGAGAAATCGAAACTCGGCTGCGCGGTTTTCTTCTTCTTGACTGTCTTGCGCTTCGTCGGCGGCTTTTTTGCCTTAGGTTTGGGCGCGGCGACTGGGGTGGGCGCATAGGCAACAGGCGCGGGTTCAGGCGCATCTGGAATATCGCGGTAAAGCGGCTCGCTCGCCATTTGCCTATCCATTGGCATTTGATAGCCTTTGCGGAACAAGCGGACAATCCAAGCCGAAAAGCGGTCTATTGAGACACGGATATAGGCCCAGATAAGGGTCGCCGCATCGGCAATATCGAGCAGGTCCTTAGTTACGACGCCGAGATAAAGCGCAAGCAAATAGGCCGCGCCCGCAAAAGATAATATCGCAACCCAAAGCCCTGCGAGCGGGATATTGAAAGCTTCAAACCACCCTTTGGGCGTCAAATGCATCATATCGCCAATCCATCCGCCCAGACCGCTCGCCATCGGCCAGCTCTGCGGAATAGGAAAGGCAGATAATGTCATGGTGCCGAGTAAAATCGCGCCAGCGCCAATGGCTAGACGCTTCCATCTCTCGCTGCGGCGACGGGGTTTCACGCGGCCTATGACCCTGCGAATGCCAGATAGAAGCACCAATCCGCCAATTAATAATCCACCCCAGCCCAGAACTTGCATCAACACATTCGCGAGGCTAGCGCCCGGCCCGCCAAATGGGTGGCGGCCAACACCAATTCCAGCAGTGTCGCCAGTTGGGTCAAAGGGATTGTAAGATAAAACACTGACGAGGATGACTACGCCAAGCAAACAGAGCAAAAGCGCCCGCACGGCTCGCCAGAACGCATTGCTTTGCTGAGCTGTGACCTCAGCCATCATTGCGTGAATATCCTCAGGGGCATATTCATAATCAGCAGTTGCGGAAGGCGGAGGAGTCATTTGGACCTCAAAACAGGGATAAAACTTACTAAAATGTAAATTGGAAGGGTGAATCAGCCGTTAAAAACCCGTCGAATTCATGTGTATTTCGGCGGAAAATGCGGGGTTTCCCTGCGGGGCAGAGACGCTTATGGGACATCTATGAAGACTGAGTTTGATATTCTCATTGTCGGGGCGGGTTTGGTCGGTTTGACGAGCGCCCTCGCCTGTGCCGCCAGCGGCGCGCAAGTCGCGCTTTTGGACCGTTCGCCCATCACGGCGGGAAAAGATGGCCGCGCTTCAGCCCTGTCCACGACATCCTTGCGGCTTTTTGAAAATCTCGGCGTAAAGATAGCTAACCATCTCCAGCCCATTCGCGACATGCTTGTGACAGAAGGCGACCCGAATAGCCCGTGGCGCTTGCATTTTGAAGGCGACGGTGACGGCGGGACTTTAGGCGCGCTCATCGAAAATCCAGCGCTGAAAGCGGCCCTGATAAAACGCGTGTCTGAAAACAGCTCTATTCAGCTTTTCGCGCCTATCGCTGTAAATGACTTCACCGAGGGTCCTGCCAATATTACGCTCGATACAGACCAAGGCGCCTTAAGCGCCAGCCTGGTGGTTGCAGCAGATGGCCGAAATTCTGTCCTCCGACGCAAAGCCGGTATGACAAGCCAGCGCTTTGATTATGATGCCATGTCTCTAGTCACGACAATTTCGCATGAGCTGCCGCATGACGGATTGGCATGGCAACGCCTCATAAAAGGTGGTGCTTTGGCGGTCTTGCCCCTGATAGGCCAACGTAGCCAAATTGTCTGGTCCGGACCTTCCAAAGGCATCAAAGCAGCAGAAACTTTGAGCGAGGCTGATTTTCTCGCCCTGTTGTCGGAAAAAATGGACGGCTATTTGGGAGAGATGCACTGCACCGCGCCGCGGCAATCTTATCCCCTACGTCTTCAAGTCGCAGATGGGTTCTCAAAGGGACGCATGGCCCTTGTGGGAGATGCGGCCCACATCATTCATCCACTGGCGGGGCAAGGCCTCAATCTCGGACTGCGTGATGCAGCCGCCTTAGCTGACGGCGTAAAATCAGCCGTGGATACAGGGCAAGATATTGGCGTGACGTCCCTTCTTGATTACGACTTATGGCGAAACATGGATACGCGGGCCTTAGGGTTTTTAACCCATATAATATCTGAATTATCAGCGACAAATCTAGTTGTTTTAGACCATGTAAAACGCCTGTCTCTTGCCTTGACAAACCGCTCGTCAGCTCTCAAATCGGCTCTCGAAAAACGCGCTTCTGGGATAGGACGTGAGGTTCCAAATTTGATGCAATGACGCGGATTTTTCGCGTTCATCATGCATTCAAGTGGTGCCCCTCATTAGACTCCAGAACACAAGATCGATGCCGGACAACTGCGCCCCGTTTCGGTATCGTAGCCCTGCCTCACGCTTTGCGAGAGGTGGGGCGTTTTCATTTTAAGAGAGCTGTCCTTCAGACACCTGCAAAATTTGTGCACGGGTGCCAAAATCAGAGAATAAGTTTTGATCTGTACCGGTTAGGAAGACCTGTAAATTCAAATCGAGAAGCTCTTCCGCGAGAGCGGCGCGGCGGACGGAATCTAAATGCGCGGCGACCTCATCTAAGAGCAAAATCGGACATTTATCCCCTAAGGCGCGGGCCTGTGCGAGGACCAGTCCAATCAGTAAGGCTTTTTGCTCCCCCGTAGAACAGAGGGCGGCAGGTAAGGCTTTAGCTTTGTGCGTTACATGAACTTCCGTGCGGTGAGGCCCGGTCAATGTTCGGCCAGCGCGCATATCGGTCTGCCGCTCCTGCGCTAGCTGCGTTTGATAGGCGCGCGCGACAGAGTCTATATCTTGAGACGTTAAAAACTGATCTTCTAATGTGCCGCTCAGCCCAATAAGCGATTGCGGAAAAATCGTCTCTCGCGCCGCAATTTCGATCTGTAAATTCTGGATTGTTAAGGCCCGAGCTTGCGCGACTAAGGCACCAAATTTTGATAAATCCGCCTCGATCGCCTCATACCAAGCCCGGTCCGTTATACCGTCAGAAATCAGGCGGTTACGCTCGCTGCGGGCCTTTTCAAACCGCACCGCATTTGCCCCATGGTCCGGCGTGAACGCCAAAGCGAATCTATCGATAAACTTCCGCCTATCCGCCGCTGGGCCAGTGAACAGCCCGTCCTGCGCCGGCGTTAGCCATAACATAGATAGACGCCGCGCGAGCTCGGGGCCTGTGGCTGTCTTCCCGTCAATTTTCAGCTGGCGGCGGCGCGGAAATTCAGGAACTTGGCCGATAGAAATACGAGTCGGCGCCTCTTCTTCCGTCTGCGTGTGCAGGGCGGCATTAATCCCCCATGCGGGACATGAGGTGCCCTCTTCAACCCGGGCCAAAAGCCCCGCTTTCGCGCGGCGCAATCCACGGCCCGGCGAGAGTAAAGATATCGCTTCGAGCAAATTTGTTTTACCCGCCCCATTTGGACCATAAAAGGCGATAGCTCCGGGCTGAAACATCGCATCCAGAGAGGTGTAAGACCGAAAATCGATCAACCGCAAAGAGGCAATAGACGCCACTAAATCCGGATTAGACGCGCAGCGGCATTAGCACGAATAAGGCGTGCTCATCTTCGCTGTCTTTAACAAGCGCAGGAGAGGCCGGACTTTCCAAAAAGAAGGTCGCATCGCGGCCTTCAATCTGACCCGCAACGTCCAAGAGATATTTCGCATTAAAGCCGATCTCGAGCGGTTCTGCATCATAATCAACGGGCAGGTCCTCATTGGCATTTCCGCTCTCAGGGTTATTTACCGTCAGCGACAAATTATGCTCATTTAAGCTGAGTTTGACAGAACGAGACTTCTCCGCCGAAATCGTGGCCACGCGGTCAACCGCGCCTTTGAAGACCTGATTATCAATGGTGAGCTCTTTCGTGTTGCCCTTCGGAATCACCCGCTCATAATCCGGGAAGGTTCCGTCGATGAGTTTGGAGGTCATCACAGCATTGCCCGTCTTGAACCGAATTTTTGCCTCGCTCACACTGACAGCCACATCACTATCCATTCCGTCGATTAATCGCCGAATTTCTGCGACCGTTTTGCGCGGAATGATAACGCCGGGCATATCTTTTGCCCCCTTAGGCGCAGGGCATTCAGCTAAGGCCAAACGGTGGCCATCCGTTGCGACAGTACGTAATTTTCCAGCATGACCATGAATATAAATGCCGTTGAGATAATAGCGTGTTTCCTCTGTCGAAATCGCAAAACGGGTTTTATCAATCAGCCGCGATAAATCTTTGGCCGAAATTGAAAATTCATGCGTAAATCCATCGGCCGTCATCTTCGGGAAATCTCCTGACGGCAAAAGCGGTAATGTAAAATGCGAGCGGCCCGCATCCACGTCGAGGCGGTCATCCGCGTTAATCTGGAGAACCACTTGCGACCCATCCGGTAATTTGCGCGCAATATCATAGAGCGTATGCGCGGGAGCCGTGACTTGGCCTGGCGCAGAAATATCCGCCGTCGTAATTTCGGATACTTCAATATCTAAATCTGTGGC
>CAZNXP010000141.1:0-5749 GCA_964576955.1 uncultured Algimonas sp. | reverse complement strand
CGCATTTAAAATCGAATTAAATGTCGTCAGTACCGCTGCTGCGATTGCGGCCGCGAAGGCGCCCGATAGGAATGTCGGAAGGATATCTCCAACCAAGCGGCCATAGGTTGCATCGCCAATATCGCCGTAAAGCTTAAAGGCCACAATGCCGGGCAGAACAATGATAGGCGGAATGATGAGCAAGCGTATAGCGGCGGCGGCTAAAATACCTTTTTGCGCTTCGCCGACGCTCGGGCTGGCCATGGCGCGCTGGGTGATGGTCTGATTAGTCGACCAATAAAACATTTGAATAAAGATCATGCCGGTGAATAATGTGGCGAAAGGAATATCGCTGTCAGGCGCGCCAATCAGGGTCAGGCGCTCTTTGGGAATACCGGAAAAATCCCAACCAATCGCGTTTAGCGCGATAAAGGTAACAGCGATAGCCAAACCCAATAAAAGAAACCCAGAAAACGTATCTGATACGGCAACGGCGCGTAGACCGCCAAAAATCGCATAGGCTGAGCCGACCAAAGCAAAGAGGGCCGCGATAACGTAAAGGCTAATATCGAGGCCAAATAAATTGCTCATAAATAATGACCCGCCATATAAAATGGCGGGCAAGAAAATAAATATATTGCCCAAAAGAAAGAGAATAGAAATTAACGCGCGAATATGCGGGTTATTATAGCGCTTCTCGAGCAGCTCCGTCGTCGTCGTGCAATTATATTTATAATAAACGGGAATGAAGATGAAGGTCAGCATAATCAGGCCAAAAACAGCGGCCAGCTCCCACCACGCCAACAATGCCATTTGCGCGCCGTTCATCCCCACTAATTGATCCGTCGAGAGGTTTGTCAATGTGATGGAACCCGCGACAAAATACCATTTCAGCCCGCCGCCCGCGAGGAAGTAATCCTTCTCGCCTCCATCTTCTGCGCCCCGCGTGCTACTGCCTCGGCATGCCCAATAGGTGGCAATCGCAATCAGAGCCGTGAGCGCAAGAAAGACTGTGAATTGCGTCAAATTGAGATTCATATGCGGTCCCTTACGCCGCAATCTAGCGGTGCGTGTTACACTGGCTTACGCCTATGTTTTACGGAATACAAATAGGTGGGAGCTGAAATCTCCGTCTGGCATATATGCAAATTTATCTGACCTTTGTCCCGTTGAAACTTGCGGCAAGGGCAAGCCCGATTGCATCAAAGTGTCGCCGCGATAAATCTGTCCCTCTTCTTCTAATTTATACTCTGCTAACGGATCGAGGCCTGTGAAATAAGCCCGCCGACGCGGTAAGTTTGGCGCGGATAAAATATGGAAATAGGCCAAATATACCCTCTGCTGATCTGCCGTTACATATTGCCAGATGATCTCATTTCCAGAATTTTTAAGGCGGTAAAACTGCCCGCCCAGCATATCGCCTGCGGTCCGTTTGGCGAAAGCCATATAGGCTTTAACCTCAGCCTCATGCACATCGATTGCGGCTTCGGATAATGAGACGCCGCGCGCCGCGCAAAAGACGCCCGCATGAAACCGAGACCTGACCGATGTCACGCGCCCATTTTGATGATTGGGAGACGGACCAATATAGGCCGCCATCACATCTAGTGGAAATAAATGCGACGCCCCGCCAATTATCGCAAGACGCCCAATCGGGTCACACATATCAGACACCCAGCCTTGGGGCATAAAAGACAACATACCGAGATCAAACCTATTGCCGCCAGAGGCGCAATTTTCAAATAAAACCTGCGGATATTTCTCAGTGAGGCGGCCAAGCAGACTATATAATCCGAGAATGTAACGATGGGCGGTTTCGCCCTGCAGCTCGGGCGGCAAGGCGGCGCTTCCCACTTCGGTCATATTGCGGTTCATATCCCATTTCACATAATCAATATCTCCGCAGGATAAGATGTCATCTAGGGCGCCTAATATGTAATCTTGCACCTCAGATCGCGACAGATCGAGGGTGAGTTGATTGCGGCCTAAGGACGGCTTTCGTCCCGGCACATGGAGTATCCAATCGGGATGGGTTTTATATAATTGACTATTGGGACTAACCATTTCCGGTTCAAACCAAATGCCAAATTTCAATCCCTTGGCTTTGACCCCCGCCGCGAGCGCTGGGATGCCAGAGGGAAAGCGAGACACGTCCGCCCGCCAATCGCCCAAAGAAGACTTGTCATCCTGCCGGCCCTCAAACCACCCATCATCTAAGACGAGCATCTCCACGCCAATCTCCGCCGCCTTATCTGCGAGCTGCAGAACTTTTTCTTCCGTCACATCAAAATAGGCCGCTTCCCATGTATTGAGATAGGTGGGACGCGGCATGTCTTTAAAGCGCACGGGCGTTATTTTTTCGCGGATAAACTCATGCCAGCAGTGAGATAGACCGCGCAGACCTTGACCGGAATAAGCATGGAGCGCTTCTGGCGTTGAAAACGCCGTCCTAGGTTTTAGCTGCCAGTTAAAATTAAACGGGTTGAGGCCCGCGAGCAGGCGAATATTTTCAAATTCTCCTTTTTCGACCTGAATGGAAAAATTTCCCGAATAGATAAGTGTCGTTCCATAACAACGGCCATGGTCTTCGGTTGCGCCTTTTTGCAGCAGCGCGACATAGGGCGTATGAGCGGCGCTGGAAGTTCCGTGCGCGCTCTCAACGACAAAGCGGCCATGCGGAACGTCGAGCCGTTCCTCATTAAACTCTCGCGACCACGTGCCGTGAAAATGCTGAATTTCATAATCCTCAGCGGGGAGATCTATGGCCGTGGAGAAAGCTTGGGTCAGCTGAATATCTTGCTCGCCAAAATTTTCAAAACTTACAGAGCGCGCCAAGACGCCATGCTCCGCCCAAATCGTATAAGTTAAATCCACGTGCAAATTTTGCAGCTCATCTTCTAGCGTTAGAATAAGGCTTTCACACGCCCCGCCCCGCGCAGACGGCAAGTCTGGGAGTATTGGTTTATCTTTGACAATACGGTGCTTGGCATAGCGCAATGAGAACAGGGAGTTCCCATCAGCATTGCGACCATGCAGAGCAGGAAAACGGTAATCAGACCGGCCAAAACTCGGATAATCCTGCGGCATATCTGACAAGCTATAATTTGGAACATCTTCAAATATGGTGGCGGCATGGCGCGTCATGCGGCGGTAATGACGCGGAACATTTAAAGGGTCAGATAAAACGCCGCCATAATGTAAATGCTCAATATGACCTTCTGGCGTCACCCGCAACACATAAGAAAACTGCGCATTGGAAAGCGCAAATGTCTTATCGTCCGAAACTGAAATCAAACCGGCCATGGATAAGCCATAACTTTCACCGATAGGGTAGGTCTACCGACAAATTTGAAGACAGCCTAAAACACGGCTGATGTTATTATCTGGTCAAACCGCCGCACTCTGCGTAGAGGACGGACATATGATTGACCAAAATGACAAATTGGCCGCCCGTCCCAATGGGCAGGAGATTTTTCGCCGCACCTATACCAAAGCTGATGGCCGCCCACTTCGTCTTTATGGTTATAGGCCCCACACGGCTTCGGCTCTAGCGGAAGACAATGGAGAGGTTGCGAAAGGCGGGGAATTACGCTGGCATCCGCTTCGCCAAGAATGGAATCTCTACGCCCCGCACCGCCAAAACAGAACCTTTAAGCCCTCCGCTGCAGATGACCCCCTCGCCCCGTCAAAACCCGGCGAGGCGCCGACAGAAATTCCATTTGAAGATTTTGAACTCGCCATTTTTGAAAATAAATTCACCAGCCTGCACAGAGAGGCGCCTCCCCCGCAAAGCGTGATCGGGATAAATAGCGCAGTCGCACATGGGCATTGCGACGTCGTGGTTTACACCCCAGAGCAAACAGGAAATTTACAGACAATTGGTCAAGCCAAACGCCGCCTCTTGCTGGCCGCTTGGAATGATAGATATGAGGATTTATTTTCCCAAGGCTGTAAATTTGTTCTCCCTTTCGAGAGCCGCGGCGAGGCCGTGGGCGTCACCCTCCATCATCCGCATGGGCAGATTTACGCTTTTCCCTTTGTGCCAAAAGTGCAGCGCGAGGCCGCGCAGAGCTTTCAAGATGGATATGACCTCGTGGCCCATATGAAAAACAGTCTTTCCCTATACGGCATCGCGGAACGCGGCGGGGTAGATGCCATATGTCCCCCCTTCGCGCGCTTTCCATATGAAACCTATCTCGTGCCGCGCCGCCCCGTGAAAGGCCCTTGGGCGTTCACCGAAGAAGAAGCCGCAGGCTTTGCGGACCTGCTCGGCGATATGACCCGCCGCTATGATGCGCTCTTCGGGCAAGTCACCCCTTATATGCTCTCGCTTCATGCTGCGCCGATTGGGTTAGAGACGGATTGGCAATTTCATGCGAAATTCTATCCTCTCATGCGCGCGCCAGGCCGCCTAAAATATCTCGCGAGTGTTGAGCAAGCGACGGGGGCCTTCACGGTAGATGTCATGCCCGAACAGGCCGCCGAAGCCCTCAGAGCCTTATGATTGCGGAGGCTTTCAAACAGCTCTTCAGAGCCGCGCCCGACATCACCCGTTTCACGCCGGGACGGGTCAATCTGATTGGCGAGCATATTGATTATAATGGCGGGCGCGTCCTCCCCACGGCGCTTGAGCTTGGCGTGACGGCAGCGCTTTCCCCGCGCGCGGATGGCAAGATTAAAATTAGCTCTGATAAATTTGAGGTTATTGCCACGCGCAGCATGAATGAGCCCGCAACTGAGCATTGGTCAGATTATATTGCGGGAGCCGTGCAGCTTGCCAAAAGCGAAGGCTTTGGTCCCAATGGAGCCAATATTGCCGTCACAACAAATCTCCCCTTTGGCGCAGGTATTTCCTCCTCTGCGGCGATTACAGTTTGTATCTTGCGGGCGCTGCGGGACATCAGCGGCGCAGAACTGTCAGAGACACAAATTGCGGTTTTGGCGCGCAAAGTTGAAAATAACTTTATCTGCATGCCTTGCGGAATTATGGACCAAATGGCGGTCGCTATTGCCCGCCCCGGACAGGCGCTCTCGCTCAATACACAGACATTAGAGTATGATTTAATTGATCTGCCAAAATCCCACCATATGGCCGTGATCCATTCCGGTGTTTTCCGGCAATTAAATGAGGGACGCTATAAAATCCGAAAAGAGGAATGCGATCAGGTTAAAGCGGCGGCGGGCCGCGAAGATATTTGTCTGATGTCAGATGCAGAGCTCTCTGCCCTGCAAAGCCTGCCCTCAGAAATATTCAAACGCGCGCGTCATTGCGTAACGGAACATCGCCGAAGCTTGGCCGCAGCTGAGGCTCTAAAGGCCGCGCACATGCAAGATTTCGGCGCGCTCATGAACGCAAGCCACGCCTCCATGCGAGATGATTTTGAGATATCCGTGCCCGCCGTCGACGCCCTTGTCGAAGATGCACAAAGATTTGGCGCTGTCGGGGCGCGCTTGACGGGCGGCGGCTTTGGCGGGTGTATTGTGGCCTGTGTGGAGCGCAGTAAAATTGGTCCTTGGCGCGACAAATTATTGCAGGCCCACCCCGACGCCTTTTGGGTCGCCTAGCCTCCTGACTTGCTTTGCAGGGAAAAAGCTTGTTCAACGCCCCTATGACACAGCCGCCCAACATCCTCATCACAGGCGCGACCTCTGGCCTTGGGCGGGAAATAGCTATGCAGCTCGCCGCGCGCGGGGACCATGTGATAGCGAGTGGCCGCCGCGTTGAGCGCCTTTCGGAATTAGAAACGCAGGGCAATATTTCAGGCCTAAA
>CAZNXP010000140.1:0-5758 GCA_964576955.1 uncultured Algimonas sp. | reverse complement strand
CATTCGCGATATTCATCGGGGCCATCACTATCGAGAACAACGCCTGAGCCAACGTCATATCGCAATTTACCTTTTTCCATTTGCACGGTGCGAATAGCGACAGAAAAACTCGCATCGCCATTGGGCGCGATATAGCCGACGGAACCGCAATAGGCGCCGCGCGGACCTGTTTCTAATTCGCGAATAATTTCCATAGCACGGATTTTTGGCGCGCCTGTTACAGAGCCGCAGGGGAAGAGGCTTTTCATAATCTCTGCCCAACTCACCCCTTGTTTTAAAGAGCCTGTCACTTGCGAGGTCATTTGGTGCAAAGTGGGATAGGTTTCCAAGGTGAAGAGCTCTGGGACCTCAACGCTGCCCGGCTCGCAAAGGCGCGATAAATCATTCCTCAGTAAATCGACAATCATCAAATTTTCCGCCCGGCTTTTCGGCTCGGCCTGCATTTCCGCAAGGAGCGCAGCATCAGCAGCGGGATTTCCCGCACGAGGCCGCGTGCCTTTCATAGGGCGCATGCGTATATTTTGACCTTTTCGTTCAAAGAAAAGCTCGGGCGAGAAACTAATTATATCTGCGCCGCTAAGGCTAACGAGGCTGCCATATCGTCCCGGCTGACGTCGCCGAAACCTCGCGTAAATTTGCTGGGGCGTTGCGTTGCTTTCAGCCCACATGGGGAAGGTCAAATTGACCTGATAACAATCACCGGCTCTGAGATATTTTTGTACCGCCTCGAACCGCTGAAGATAGTCAGCCTCCGACCAACTTGGTTGAAACTCTAACTCTGGAATGTCGCGCGTATAGAGCCAGCTTGCGGGCGGATAGTCTGACGGATTATCAAAAACGCCGAGCTGTATCAGCGAGGCATTTGGCGGCTCGAAACGGCTTTCGAGTGCATGACCTAATTCATAAGATAAATGTCCGGCGAGCCATTTCCCGCTGGCGTGCGCCGCTTCAATTTCTGCAAAGGCACGCGGGAGATCATCACGACTATGGGCCGTGATGATTTGTTCGGGATTGCGGAAAAAAAACTGCCGTCCCGTCGCTTGATCGTCCAAAAGGACATACCGCATTTAAAAGGAAAACCCGGGAATCAGATCCGCGTAATAGCTATTTTTTGCGCGTAGAACGACCTCAGCTTCGGAAGGCAAACTTCGGCGGAAACTGACCGCGCAGCCGGGCGCGATTTGTCCCAAGAGCCAGATATCTGCTTGGATAACCTGCAAAGCACGGGCATAGCCGCCCGTGCAATGCCCATCCACTAAGGCCAATATAGGTTGCCCATCAGGCGGAATTTGCAAGCTACCGGGAAGCAGCGGGCTACTCGTCATTTTTAACGACTTACCCAATGTCACTTGATCGCCTTTGAGCCGTGAGCCCATCCTATCGGTTGCTGACGTGGCGTAAAAGGGCGTTGTGAAAAGATAGCGCTTTGAGGCGTCTGACAAATAGTCCCATTCTGGGCCTTTCTCGGCACGCAGAACGACATGATTGGAGAGTTGTGGAATATGCGATGCGGGCAGAGAGCGGGCCGACTCTTGGGGCGGACCAATCTCTAAGACATCTCCCGTCTTCAGGGCGCCGCCATCTAATCCACCAAGCTTTGCTGGAAGATATGTTGAGACAGAGCCCATAAAGGGCTCCGCTTTAATCCCGCCTGCGACGGCGAGATAGGCACGGCATCCCGCGCGGGTGAAACTCATGGTCAAAATATCACCCGCTCCAACGGGGACCGCTTTATTGAGCGGTAGGTTGAGCCCTTGGTTTTGGGACCACATTTGCGCGCCAGAAATCGCAATAATATAATCCTGATTAAAGCGTATGTGTAATCCGCCCAGCGCGCATTCGAGGGCGGCTGTGTCCCAGCGATTGCCCACTAAATGATTGGCGATGGCAAAAGATAATTTATCCGCCGCGCCGCCGCCCGGAATGCCTTGATGCCGATGACCCGGCCGGCCAGCATCCATGATGAGCGTTTGCGTGCCAGATTGCAGAACAGTGAGTGTCATTGCGGAATAAACCTGACGCGGTCTCCCGCATTGAGTAAAAATAAAGACTCGCGATTAGCGTCAAAAATAGACAGCGGCGTGCGGCCAATGATTTGCCAGCCGCCGGGACTTTCGAGCCCGTAAATTCCGGTTTGCCAGTTCGCAATGCCGACACTACCCGCCTGTACTTTTGCCCGCGGCGTGGCGAGGCGCGGATGATGGAGTTTTTTCGGCGCGGGAGATAAGAAGGTGAAACCCGGAATAAATCCCATCATACAGACCCGGTAGTCTTGCCCGCTATGTAGGGCGATGACCTCGTCTTTTGAGAGTTTTGACGCCGCACAGATTGTCTTAATGTCAGGACCATTGTCTCCGCCATAATGAACGGGAATTTCGATGAGCTGACCTGATGTGGCCTTCTTTGACAGGCTGCGCGCTAACACATCGCCAATATGACGTTTGGTCTCAGTGGGCGAGCGCTTGGCTAAATCAAAGACGCAAATTAAGGAATCATAGCCGGGGACAACCTCAATATATTTCCCGCTCTGACGTAATTGCGCGGCCACATTATGAACGGCGTTATTAATGGTTTCAGAGAAGCCTTCCGTTTCCCATGCAACTAAAATCGCGCGGTCGCCATAAAGAGATAGCTTAGGGGTTGGGGCGGAAGTTGTCATTTAGGCAAAGGCCCGAATGGTTAGGCCTTCGGCTTCGATGACGGCGCGGGCCTGCTTTGCCGTTTCAACCGCCCCGGCGCTATCGCCATGCACACAAAGGGAGCCTGTTTTTAATATCAATATCTGACCCGAATGGGTTTGAACCTTGCCCGTTGTGACTAAAGACCGCGCTTGGTTCAGGCGCTCAGTCTGGTCCTTGATGACCGCGCCGTCAATTTTGCGGGACAGCAAATGCCCGTCATCCGTATAGCGGCGGTCTATGAAACCTTCGGCAACGAAATTTAGATTATGCGCCGAGGCCGCTTTTCCCATTTCAGAGTTAGGACCGCCGAGAAAGACGAGATGTGGGTCAATATTTGCAATGACAGAAGAAATTAGTTCGGCTTTTTCAGGATTAAAAACCGAGTCATTATAAAGTGCGCCATGTGGTTTGACATAGGCGAGCTCGGCACCCTCGTCAGCGCAAATCTCCGCGAGCTCTAGGATTTGCGCGCGTAAGGTGGCCGACAAAGCCTTAGCTTCAATGTCCTCACCAAGTTTAAGGCTCAGCCGTCCAAAATTCTCACGGTCAGGATAGGCGGGATGGGCGCCAATGGTCACGCCCGCGGCTTTTGCCCGCCGAACGGTGAGGCGCATGGAGTCTTTATCCCCCGCATGCCCGCCGCAGGCAATATTCGCACTGGATATGGCAGAGATGATGGCAGCCTCTGACGCCGCCCATTCGGGCGTATCCGCTTCGCCAATATCAGCATTCAGATCGATGGTTTTCATAGGGGTCTTCTAACAGCTAATTTTCAGTTGCCTATCTTGTTTTCAGTAAGGACAAAATATCTCATGGCGTTAAAGCTCGCCCGCAGGCGACGCCGCTGGCCCAGGCCCATTGAAAATTATGTCCGCCCAAATGCCCTGTGACGTCAACAACTTCGCCGATGAAATAAAGCCCTGCGACCTTTCGGGCTTCCATCGTCTTTGAGGATAATTCATCCGTATCCACGCCGCCGCGTGTCACTTCTGCTTTGCGGTAGCCTTCTGTGCCGGCGGGCCGAATGTGCCACGCGCTGACCTGCAGGGCGAGATTGGCTAGCTCGCGGTCGGGCATATCTGCGAGACGTTCATACCGAAATTGCGCGCTGAGATGCGCGGCTAATCGTGCGGGCAAATGCGACGTCAACCATTTCTCTGGAGAGAGTCTAGGGGTTTGGGCTTTTGCGGCTTTCAATTCGGCAAGCGTATCGCGTCCCGGCGCCATATTGACTGTGATGGCCTCGCCCGAATCCCAATAAGAGCTAATCTGCAAGATGGCGGGGCCTGATAATCCGCGGTGGGTGAATAAGAGCGCCTCGTCAAAACTGGCGCGCTCATTACTGACAATCGTATCCACGCTGACGCCAGATAAGGCGGCAATCGGCTCTTTTAATTGATCTGTGAAGGTGAGGGGAACAAGCGCGGGTACAGGGTCGACAACATTGAGGCCAAATTGCTTTGCAATCTTATAGCCAAATCCTGTCCCCCCCATTTTGGGAATGGACGGTCCGCCGCAAGCGATGACAAGGGAGTGGGAGGCTAAGGTTTGCGTCGGGGTTGTAACAACGAAGCCGTCTCCTAATTTTTCGACGCCTAACACCTGCGTGCCGAGGCGGATTTCATTTCCTGCCGCATTGCATTCTGCCAGCAACATATCGATGATTTCTTGGGAGCGCCCGTCGCAGAATAATTGGCCCTTCGTTTTTTCGTGCCATTTTATTTTATAGCGTTCGACCAAGTCCAAAAAATCAAATTGCGTGTAGCGGCTTAGCGCAGATTTTGCGAAATGCGGGTTCTGCGAAATGAAGTTATCGGGCCCGCAATGAAGGTTGGTGAAATTACACCGCCCGCCGCCGCTAATCCGAATTTTTTCTCCGGCGCGGTCGGCATGGTCCAATATGATAACGGAGGTTCCGGTCTGCCCGGCGATAGCGCCGCACATCAATCCAGCCGCGCCCGCTCCAATGATAATGACATCAGCGTCCATTAACTTGTCCTACTGCGCGTATATGCGTCAGGATATCGTCCATGTGCCGAGTTAGGGCTTAATGAAAGCTTGCTCCAGAGGATAGACGACAAAGCGCCATACCATTCCGTAAAAAATGGGGCCGCCAATTAAAACTAGGAAGCGTATATTGCCGGTTAGGCCGTAAACTCTTTCCGGAATGCCAAAATAACTGCCAACGCTTGCCATAACGAGACCGATAAGAAGCCCCGTCAAGAGCATATTCCTTTTGTTTCTCTCAAATTTAACAAAAGACGATATAGAATTGCAAAGGCCAAATAATAGCGGAACAATTAAGCCGACATACATAAAATCAAGATCTCCTCCTGCGCGCGTATTAGACACGGCAAGACCTAATAATGGCCAGAGTGTGGCTGGCAAAGAGGATGCAATTACAAAATATTTAAAAGCTGATTTCATGTTTAGCTCATTATCATGATTTACTCGCAAGGGTAATGGCTATCATCATTTTTGCTAAAAAAAACAATAGCACATCCATTAAAATGACAATTATGAGGTCTTGCATCTTTGCTGATTCTAGGGTTTAACGGGCTATCAAAGTAATGGGGCGCAACCCTTACTGACATTTAGAAGAATAAAATGAGGGTGTAATGCTTTATAAATCAGACACATGTGGACGAAGCGAATCCGAAGCTTATGACTTTGAAGTTTTATCGGAAAATGCAACCGGCATTTCTTGTAAGTCAGGTATCGTCACAATCCCTAAGGAAAATTATGGTCACCTCGCTGTCAATGAAGCTGAATATATTTTGATGAAATATATGAAGGTTGACAGAAATAATGCGGAAATGCCGCAAACAATTTTGCTACAAGCCAAACGCGTGAATAATCATGTTCGCATATCTGGTCCGTATGAAAATCATATTTTTGATGACGGTAATACGGCCTATTTAGACCTGCTACAAAACCCGCGTTCGGGGGCCTAAATCCCTCTGGAGGTGAGGATGGGATTCGAACCCACGTTAGGCTACAAACCTAAACACGCTTTCCAAGCGTGCGCCTTAAACCACTCGGCCACCTCACCTTACGAGGCATTGACCTCGGTTTGA
>CAZNXP010000139.1:0-5767 GCA_964576955.1 uncultured Algimonas sp. | reverse complement strand
TATCGCCGCCATTGGCATTATCAAAAAGAATGGCCGACGGTACAATCGGACTAACAGGAACAGGCGCTGGCCCCGGCGCATAGCCAATACGCTGCGCGCCAAGCCAAGCGGTCACGGCGTCCGCCGCCGCCAGACCATAGACAGAGCCGCCTGACAAAACGATGGCATGGACTTGCTCAATGAGACCGCCATCTTGCAGCGCTGAAATTTCGCGCGTTCCGGGGCCGCCGCCCCTCACATCAACGGAAGCCATCGCAGGCGCATCTGGCAAAATGACGGTCACGCCCGTATTCACCTGCGCATCATGGGCATGGCCAATACGGTATCCGGGTAGAAGGTCTATCATAAGATATATCTATGCGGCGCGGCGAGCAGAGGAAAGGGTTTTCACGACTTAACGCGGCTTGCCCAAAATTAAAATCAAAAGGCCGACAGCCCAACTTCCCCATTTTTCAATCACGCCAGCGAGTGCGCCGTCAAAATTATAGGCCGTGACCGCAATGGTGAAGCCGGCACATATGGCTGCAAATTTATAAGCATCGCGGCTTTTAAAGCCCAGACAGCTCAGAAGCAGCACAGGACCAAATGCCGCGCCTAAAGCCACCCATGAAAACAAAACGCGGTTGAAGATCTCCTGCGGCAGGAATAAAGTCAAAACCACGGCAAAAACGGCAACGCCGACCATCGCGAGTCGCCCAAATAAAAGGGCCTCTTTCGGCGATGAATATTTCACGCCGCTATCATGGGAAACGGCAGAAGCAGCCGCGAGCAATAGGCTATCCACCGTGGACATGACGGCTGATAAAATGGCGGCAATCACAACACCCGCGACAACGGCGGGGAGGAAATTTTGCGCCGCCGCGAAAAACAAACTCTCGCCTTCTGTGTTCACATTTAGAGCACGGCCCGCAAAAGCGAGGCAGATAAGCCCTGTATAAATGATAAGGCCCCAGCCAATCGTGATCGCGGCGGCTTTCTTTCTTTCTGATTGGCTCCGCACCGCCATGATGCGGTTGAGCAGTTGCGGCTGACCCATCGCTCCAAACCCCGTTCCAAATAATCCCATCGCGAGACCTATACCTGCCATGCCCGCGGCGCCCCGTGTGAAGCTAAAATAATCATGAGGCTGCGTGGCGTGCAGCGTATCGACGACTGAGCCTAATCCGCCTGCAGCCATAACAGTTGCGACGGGCACAAGGATACAGGCCAATAACATGACGCCCGCTTGTAATGAGTCCGTCAAGCTGGCCGCCCAAAACCCGCCCAGCAGGCAATAGACCAAAATGACCACTGCGCCCAAAATGACGGCTTCCGCTGCGCCCAAGCCAAAGACTTCGTCCAGCGCATTACCCGCCGCTTGGAACTGGCTGGAAATATAAAAGACAAAACAAAATAAAATCAGAGCCGCACAGAGCAGACCTGTTGCGCGTTTTGATGTTCCGCTCATCCCGTCCGTAATAATATCTACAATGGTGATATGGCCCTTGGCCGCCGTCTCAGACGTTAATTTTGGACCCATCAGCAACCAAGTTAGGAGATAGCCCATAAAGATGCCCGGAACTAACCAAAGACCGACAACGCCTTGGGTAAACACCATGCCAGTAAAGCCGAGCAGCACCCAAGCCGAGCTCGTCGAGGCCGCATAGGACAGACCCGCCGTCCAAGCCCCAAGACCGCCGCCTTCCCCGCCGCTGGCGAGAAAGAAATCGGAGTCATCAGACACCCGCTTTGAGGCCCACCACCCCACGCCGAGCAAGACCAGTTTATAAAGGATCAATGTCATTAAAACGACGGTCGTATCAGCCATGTAGACACCCTTTATGTTTGCCCCACGAATAGGTTAGGATAGCCTAGCACATAAGCCAAGTTCGCTGATAACCCTGCGGGCGGTGGTTATCGGCAGTCGAACATAAAGGGCCTCATGAAAAACCTAGTCTTAGATTGGCCTGCAGCGGGAATAGCGCGGCTCACCCTCTCCCAACCCAAACGGCGCAATGCGCTGACGGCGGCCATGTGGCAGGCAATTCCAAATCTATTAAATGAACTGACACAAGATAAAGCTTTACGCGTTTTAATCGTGACAGGTGATGGCGATCATTTTGCGGCGGGCGCTGATATTTCCGAGTTCGAAACGCTTTACGCAACGGCAGAGTCGTCAGCCAAAATCAGCGCAGATATCCAGCGTGCTTGCGAGGCGCTCGCCGCTGTGCCTGTTCCAACGATTGCGATGATACGCGGCGCCTGCGTCGGCGGAGGTTGCGGTATCAGCCTTTGTTGTGACCTGCGGTTTGCTGATAGCACCGCCAAATTTGGGATTACCCCCGCGAAGCTCGGATTAGTTTATCCCTTTGGCGATATTGCACGGTTGATTGACGCCGTCGGGATTGCCAATGCCAGTGACATAATGCTCTCTGCGCGGATCATGGGCGCCAATGAGGCAGATAAAATGGGGTTGGTTCACCGCGTGGTCGCGGTTGACGGATTAGAAGACGCCGTCTTTGATTATGCGGCAGGCGTGAGCGCCCTCTCCCCCGAAAGCTTGCGCGGAATGAAGTCTATGATTTCCGCCTATCGCAATGGCCAACGTAAGGACTCAAAAGAAACCCGCGCGCAATTCGCCGCGGGCTTTACCTCAAAGGATTTTAGCGAGGGCTTTCGCGCCTTTTTAGAAAAGCGAAAACCCAATTTTGAGTAATTATAAGCCTTAAGGCTTAGTCAAAAACAGTGGCCCCTGTATCATATTTTGGACTCGGACCATATTTATTCGTGCCTGGCTCGCTATCTAGGCACATGAACACAAGCATGGTGATGGCGTAAATAAGAACCGCTATAGCGAAGACTATAAAGAGTACGCCCACAGTTCCTGCAAACATATCGCTTGGATCCTCTACGCCAATGGCACCAAAAGTCGCGCCAATAACCACACCGAAGACAATAAAAGCTATCAGAGCCCCGCCAACCCACCAACCTGATCGGCCAGTATCGTGCAGTCGTCGTACCTGAGCGGTGATCGTCGGAATAAATGTAGCAAGACTAGCAATCGTGCCTAAGAGACCAATATCACCGCCTAATCCCAAGACTCCATCAATAATGCCTGCGACGATACCTAATATGAACGTAAAGAGGTAGAAGTACCAATATTCTGAACGGCGCGCTCGTCCGCTTATTGTGAAGTACTTGCTAAAGCACGTTTTTATCGCTTCCCCAAAACCCATAATCAGTCTCTCGTTGTAAAATTCTCTATACGCCTGCTATGTCAGGCTCCTGATGAGGCGTAAAGTCCATTTCATCTTTCCGCTTGGGGATAGTTTCGACCCTAAATTTTCTGATTAATGTGGCCCATTTTTCGTCCCGGTCGAATCTCTGACTTCCCGTAGAGATGCAGGCGCGTGCCCGCCCGCGCCGCGAGGGTCTTCCAATCTTTAACATCTTCTCCAATGAGGTTGGTCATCACCACGCCGTGCTGCGGACGTGTATCGCCTAGCGGCCAGCCTGCGACGGCCCGAATATGTTGCTCGAATTGATCTGTGCAGCCTGCGTCCTGAGTCCAGTGCCCTGAATTATGCACACGGGGCGCAATCTCATTTACAATTAGCTTTCCGTCTTCCATTTGGAAAAACTCAACTCCCATTACGCCGACATAGTCCAATTGCTCCAAAATCTTGCCCGCCATTTTTGCCGCACTGCCATCATCTTGTTGGGCCGGCGCTGTACTCATATGAAGGATATGATTGCGGTGCACATTTTCGGTCAATGGATAGGCGGCAATCTGGCCATCTATGCCGCGAGCGGCCACAATGGAAACCTCGCGGGCAAAAGGCACAAAGGCTTCCAAGATACAGGGTACTGGCGACGCGTCGTTTGGTGAGAGGGCCTTCCACGCCGCGTCAATCTCAGACTCCGCGCGAATGATGACTTGGCCTTTACCATCATATCCAAATCGCCGTGTTTTAAGCACGCAAGGGAGTTTCAATCGTTTTACGGCGCGCCGTAAATTATGGACATTGCTGACATCTTCAAACCCCGCGACATTTAATCCTAATTGCGCACTCAAAAAGGACTTTTCGACCAAGCGATCCTGACTGACATCCAAAGCCCGTGCGCCGGGCCGCAAAGGCGAAACAGAAGCAGCCGCCTTGGCGGCTAAGGCCGGAACATTTTCAAATTCATAGGTGACCGCATCGCAGGACTGCGAGAAAGCATACACGCTTTCCACATCATCAAATTCGCCCACGCTCACCTGCTGCGCGACAAGCGCGGCGGGGCAATCAGCAAGCGGTGAATATATATGTGTTATCAAACCCAGACGCGAAGCTGCTACGGCCAGCATACGGCCTAATTGCCCGCCGCCCAAAATGCCAATGATGGACCCGGGCGCAAGAACTTGCTCCCGGTGTGATAGATGATCCGGCGCCATATTTAGCCTCGTGGGTCCATGGCGACTGAATCCGTTTGGGATGCCCGCCAAGCCCGTAATCTTTTAGCTAGACCGCGGTCAGATAAAGCCAGAATAGAGGCCGCCATGAGCCCGGCATTTTTCGCGCCGGCCTTGCCAATTGCGAGAGTTCCTACCGGAACACCGCCCGGCATTTGCGCGATGGACAGCAAACTATCCATACCTGAAAGCGCGGCGCTTTGTACTGGCACGCCCAGCACGGGAAGCTGGGTCATCGAAGCGCACATGCCGGGCAAATGCGCCGCGCCGCCCGCGCCTGCAATTATGACATGAATGCCCCGCTTTTCTGCAGATTTCGAAAAGGCGATGAGGCGATCCGGGGTTCTATGCGCGGATATGACTTTGGTCTCATAGGGAACCTTCAAACTGTCCAGCAAAGTGGCAGCATGTTCCATTGTCGGCCAATCACTCGTTGAGCCCATGATAATTGCGATTTTTGGTGAGGCCATATGCGCCGCTCCCATAGTGAGACCTAAGTCTGGAAGCGATGCATACTACCCGCCTTGCCGCTAGGGTCAAATGCCCATTCAGCTTCCATTGGTGAAATTTTAACGAGCCATATTGTATATTTGGGGCAAGGATTTCCATAAAAGAGCTCTTATACAATGAATTCTACCCGCTTAAGTAGTATTTTACAAAATGCGTCCATTCCTTTGCACGAACGTAGCCAAGATGCGGATGAAATTTTGATAAAAGCCAATGCAGATTTAAACGGTGAAATTGCGCGGCTACGCTTGCGGATTTTAGAATTGGAACATGCAGCGGATACGGACCCGCTTGTCCCCGTTTATAATCGGCGCGCCTTTATGCGCGAAATATCCCGCGCGCAAACCGTCATGGAACGTTATGATATGCTCTCGACGCTTATCTTTATCGATTTGAATGAGTTTAAATCGGTCAATGACCGCTTTGGTCACGGCATTGGCGATCAACTCCTAAAGATGATCGGAAGCGTGCTGCAAGAAGGCGTTCGGGATTGCGATATGGTCGCGCGCTTGGGCGGTGATGAATTTGGCATTCTCTTATTCAAATCAAATGTCGCAGTTGCGCGGGCCAAGGCACAAACCTTATGTTGCCGCGTTGCTGAACAATCTGTTGAGCTGCCCACAGGCGGCGTCTGCATTAGCGCAGCTTGGGGCGTCGCGCCTTGCGAGCCGGGCGACACGCCTGAGCAAATCCTCGGCCGTGCGGACCGCGCCATGTATATGGCAAAACGCAGACGCGCGCAGGCTTAAAGAGTCTGCTTCGCCGTTAAAGCGATTTGATAATTTCTTCGACCATTTTCTTGGCATCAGACAAGAGCATCATTGT
>CAZNXP010000138.1:0-5771 GCA_964576955.1 uncultured Algimonas sp. | reverse complement strand
TATCAATCGTAAGTTTGAAAGCGCTTATCGAAAAATGGACGGACATAATGGACTTGCCGGAGCGGTCAGTCGCTTAAGTTCCGCCAAGGACTGATCTTGGCGCCGGGTCTATCACAACGAAACGCCCGTTAATGATTTGATAGACTGCGAGCCCGCGGTCGGGTTTTCCGTCTGTGTCAAAACTGACAAGACCATCGACGCCGTAAAACCCATCCGGGTTTTCGACGCGGTTATAGCGAAGCCGAGGGTCGCCGTCGGCGACAAACGCCCCCATCATGACCGCATCATAGGCCAAGCTGGCTAAGGTTGTTGCCGTCTCGCCATAGGTTCGGTCATAGGCATCGAGGAAAGGGCGTTGGGTGTCTTTATCAGGCCCCGCAAAAACGCCGCGGTTCAAAGCAGGCTCGCGCACTGTGTCTGGATCTGCCCAGCGTGATGTGCCCATAAATTGTACCTTCGCAGGATCAACTTCATAATAAGGTAGTAGCGGGGCGAGTGAGCGCAAGGCCGTTCCGCCTTCTGGCAAAAGAATGGCTTCAAAACTCATAGGCACCGGCTCTTCACTTTCTTTTGCGAGGGCTTCGCCTTCCGCATGAAAGGCCGCGAGCTTTTGCGCGGGCGCTTGCATGACGCTGATGTCATTGCCTTGATAGGATTCTGAGGCTGTGACTTCCCCAAAATTTTCCCGAACTTTCGCTTCATAAGACGCTTTGACCCGGCGGCCATAATTACTCTCGGGTCCAAGAAAAGCAAAACGCGTCGCGCCTGTCGCCGCGACATAATCCACAACACGTTCGACTTCGGCTTCCGGCGGAAAGGAGAGAAGGTAAGTTCCATTTCCGGCGACGGTCTGATCTGTCGAAAAGGCAATCAAAGGCGTTTGCGTGCGCCGCGCTTCTCGGGAAGAGGCTTTCACATTATTGGCTAAGATAGGTCCGAGGATGACATCTGCGCCGGCTTTAACAGCCGCTTTAGTCGCAGAGCGTGCGCCGTCTTCCGTGCCCTTTGTGTCGAGCGCAATCAGGAGAATATCCGTTTCTTGTCGGTCAAAAACAGCCATTTCAGCGGCGCGGTACATCGACTGCGCCTCTTGGGCGAGGCGGGTCGATGATGTCGAAAAGGGAAGGAGCAGGGCCAGTCTTTTCGTGTCTCGTCCCGCCATATGGGGCGGGGTGAGCCCATCGCGATTATTGAAATAGGGACCCGCTTGCGCTGTTTGGACGGGTTCGGGGTTATTTGCGACAGGATCATTTGGGGTGTCCGGCGCGGGGGCTTCGACCTCTTTTGTTTCTGGTGTTTGCGCGGCAGGTCTGTTCGTGTTCTCGGCCACTGGTTGTACAGGCGCAACGGGACGCTGCACCACGGGCGCAGGCGCCTGCGAATTGGGCGCTGTCGTCGCGCAGGCAGTCATCAACGCAGCACATCCGCTGAGAAGGAGCAATTTTAAAGCGTGGCCAAACGGAGTGTTGTTGGGCATAGGGTGTATCCTTCTTACTCTTATTGTAAGGGCTTAGCTCTTACGAACAAAAATCTGCGGAAGTTATATCGTGTCTAAGGCAAACTCTAAGGCGGCAAAGCCTGTCCCGCAACACCTAAGAGGCGAATCGGGACCACGACTTACACCCGGATTATATGTCGTCGCGACGCCTATTGGCAACTTGCGTGACATAAGTTTGCGCGCCTTAGACGTTCTAAGCGGCGTAGACCATGTGCTGGCAGAAGACACACGGCAAACGGGGAAACTTTGTGAAGCTTTTGACATAAAGGCCAAGCTAACGGCCTATCATGACCATAATGTGGCAGCGCGCATACCGCAGGTTTTGGGCTGGCTGGAAGAGGGAAAGTCAATTGCCTTAGTCTCTGATGCGGGCACGCCGCTGGTTTCAGACCCCGGGTTTAAACTCGCACGGGCCGCTATTGCCGCAGGGCATGAGGTTTTTCCGCTGCCTGGGGCGTCGGCTGTATTAGCAGGCCTCGTGAAATCGGGCCTGCCCAGTGATAGGTTTCTTTTTGCTGGATTTCTGCCCGCGAAATCGGCGGGGCGAAAGCGTGAATTAGAACGGTTAAAGTCTGTCCCGGCCACACTCATCTTTTTTGAAACGAGTCCGCGTATCAAAGCCTGCTTGACGGATATGGCTGAGGTTTTCGGTGAGCGGGAGGTTGCTTTGACCCGCGAGCTGACGAAACATTATGAAGAGGCGCGGCGCGGGAGTTTTGCAGAATTGATAGAATCGGTTGCCTCCGACGCACCGCGCGGAGAATTGGTTGTACTTGTGGGTCCGCCGACCGAAGGCGAAAACTGGGATGAAGCGCAGGTCATATCGGCTTTGACGCAGATTATTCCCGAGGCAGGCGTAAAGCGCGCCAGCGCACAGGTCGCAGAGATGGCAGGCTGGGCAAAACGAGATGTATATGCATTAGCAATAGGGCTGAAATGAACGACCGGCGCGCCAGAGAATTAGAAGGCCGAAAAGCGGAAATCCATGTTGCGCGCTGGCTGAAATTACGGGGCTGGAAAATCCTCTCTCAACGTTTCAAAATTACCGAAGGCGAGGTCGATATTATTGCGCGGCGGAAAAATATCATCATTTTTGTGGAAGTAAAACAGCGGGCGGCGCTGCCCAAAATCGAGGATATTGTCGCGCAAACCAATATAAACCGCGTGATGGAGGCGGCTGAAATCTGGGTGAACCAAAATTTCGAATCTCTCGGCCCAGATTTTGAAATTCGCTTTGATTTGGCCGTGATAGAGGGGCGGGTGCATCCGCTTGCTAAGGTGCACTATATCGAAAGTGCTTTTTCTGGATTTTAGGCGTATAAATTAAGAGGCTGGTAACTTTCCGTTCACCCTGTTCATTTACATTTAGGGCATGAAACAGATTGTCCAACCTATAATTTGCCTTGCTTTGGCGTTTAGTCTGTCTGGATGCGCGGTCGCGACGGCGGGCGTCAAGAAAGGCGATGAGCGTAATCTCGTCCGCTCGGTTAAAGACGTCAATGCAGGCCGGGTCATCGAAGCCCGCATGACGCGGGCATTGGACTTTAAACTCAAAGGCGTCGATGTCGAAGTGGCCGAAGGCATTGTTGTGCTCTCCGGTAATGTCCCGACGCAAGAAGATAAAATCGAGGCGGCGCGCATTGCATGGTCGGCGCAGGGGATTGAACAAGTCGGCAATGAAATCCTTATCAAAGGCAAGCAATCCTTTGTCCGCAATACCAAGGACGGCATTTTAGAAAAATCCGTTCGCTCGCGCTTGGCCTTGGACCGATATGTAAAGGCCCGTAATTTCAACATCGAAACCCATGACGGGATTGTTTATGTCTTGGGCGTTGCGCGCACGCCAGAAGAATTGAAACGCGCCGCAGAAATTGCGGCGACAACCCGCGGGGCCAAACAGGTTATTTCCTATGCCCGCGTCGCCAACTTAAAGCCGGAAGAGACGCTGGCCTTTCCAGCTCCAGCCCCAGAGCAGGCGGTTCAAACCCAAGCGGTTCCGACTCAGCGCGCCTTGCCAAGCATTTTACAAAGCGCGCCGAGCGGTCCTATCCCGCAAGCCCCGTCTTATGAGGCGCAGCTGCCAGCTCCTATTACCAATGCGCCGATTGACCAGCCCATTCCCTTTGCTGGGCCAACCGCGCCGACAGAACTTGTTATGGGGGAGCGTTTGGGCAGGGAACTCCCATCAGATGAAGAGCTAGGCGCTTACCGGATAGGACAAGCGGGCGAAGCCGTTTCTATTATTGAAAGCGCGCCTTATTATATTGACCCGGATACAGGGAAAGAAATTCCGATTCGTTTTGATGCAGATGGAAATATTGTACCTCGCATAATCAAGTAAGCGCGTATTTTACGCTTGCGTTTGGCGGCTCTAAAGGTCGTTCCTTGAATCGCTTCTAGCTCGTGATCCAGCCGTTCAGAATCTAGTCATGTTCGAATCATCATAGACGTGAAAAACAGACCTGAAAACTTCGAGGGATTTTATGAGATTTTTACATACACTTACGGCGGGCGCGGCACTATTGACCCTAACGGCTTGTTCAACATTCGGCGGCGGAAAGACACTACCGTCAGCTGACTCAATTCTCTTGGGGGGCGTGGATGTTCCTTCGGTTTCGCAAGGTGTATCCGTTGCGCAGCTGAGTGCGAGCAATCCAACCTGTCTAAAATTTTACGAAAACGTGAGCAGTTTTGTGGCCATCCCAACCGCGAAGCTCGCATTAGATGTTCCTGGAGTTCCGGGTGCCCCTGGTCTTCCGTCCCGTCCGTCATTTGGATCTAGCTTGTTGAAAACGTTTGTTCTCGGCACGCTCTCTGGCGTGGCCAGCGGCGGCGTTGCGGCAATCGGTATTGGTAATAGTTTTGCGGAAGCTGCCCTTATCGGGACTGCAGCCCAAGTCACCTATAATACGGGCGAAACGGTATATGACAGTATCTTGGGGAGTAATAAGGTGCCTGATCCATCTACGCCGGAAGGCCAAGCTGCGATTGCCGCAGAGGCGGCTGCAAAAGCGCATGACGTTGGATCGCATACTCATGATGCGAGCGGAAATGTGATTCCCGTTGTTCCAGCGGCGGGTACGGCAAGCGCTGCGGCGACTTCGACCACTGCGGGCTCCCCGCATCTGGCTGCAATTGAATCCGCGGCCGCTCAATTAGGATGCCCGACGCCAGATGCGACTGCAATTGCTGCGCTAAAACTCTAAAGTAAATGGCTTAAAGCGAGCCACTTACACGCCGTAATTGGCTTGAGTCGCTTTTGACCATCCTACCGAATAGGCCTCGTCATTTTTGATGACGGGGCGTTTCATTAACGTCGGATGCTTCAGCAGTAGCTGGATAGCTGTTTCGCGAGACAGGGCGCTTTTTTCAGCCACTGGCAAACCGCGCCATGTGGTACTCTTTTTATTTACCAGCGCTTCATAGCCAAGGCTCTCTTCCAATTGCTTTAATGTCGCTTTGTCCAAGCCGTCTGCGCGCACATCAACGAGTGTCAATTCATGTCCTGCCGCGCGCAGGGCTTTAATAGCCTTTCGGCATGTGTCGCAGGTTTTCAGGTGATAAATTTTCATGAGGCGTGTTTTAATATAAACTCAGACATAAGGGCGTAAACTTGCGCGCGGCACAGATCATTATGCATTTCATGTTGATGGGTTTCAAAGACATGAAACGCGGTTTGTTTCGCATGTCGCGCAAAATTTTCTGAAGCTTGGAAGCTTGTTAATTGATCGGCTTTTGAATGCAGTAAAAGCAATGGACGATCCCAATTTTTGGCCGATTCGCTCAGGGTTTCCCCTGTTGTGACCATGGCTTCCGCGAGGCGAAACCCTAATTTTCCATGATTAAGTGGATCGTCCATATAAAGGCTTTGCTCGTCTTCAAGATTGGATATTTTTGTGCCGTCAATGGGTTGTGACATTGCGCCTTTGGGTAAGAGACGGCCCATGAGTTTCACAATGAGCTCTAGCGCCCCCGGCACTGGGTTCGCCAATGCGATTAAGGGGGCGCTGGCAATAATGGGCAGCGCGTCTTGATTGCGAGACCCATGATCTAAGACAATGCCGCCGCCCATTGAATGCCCATAGAGCACCTGCGGCGTATGAGGATAAAGCGCCTGCGTTTTTGCCAAGAGGGCGGCTAAATCTTCACGAAACTCGTCATAGGATTTCACGACGCCCCGCCGTCCTTCGCTTTTGCCATGACCGCGAAGATCTAAAGTGACCACCGCGATTTTCTGGCTGTTGAGATAGTCCGCCATGGGGCCGTATCGCCC
>CAZNXP010000137.1:0-5806 GCA_964576955.1 uncultured Algimonas sp. | reverse complement strand
GGCGGAAAACTGCCGTGAAACCGACATTGCGGCAATGCGGCTTGGCCATGCTGGCAGGTGTTTTGGCCTATTATCTCTGCGCATTACTCGATTTTTCGGGCCTGCAATATATCACGGCGCAGCTCGAACGGTTGCTGCTGTTTACTTACCCCGCTTTTGTGATTTTATTCGGCGCCTTGTTTTTTGGAGGTCGCCTCACGGCTTGGGGGCTGGCCGCCGTTGCGCTGGCCTATAGTGGGCTGGCAGTTGTTTTCATTGGAGGGGATATAACGGAAAGCTCAAATTTATGGCTAGGCAGCGGTTTGGTGCTGGCCTCGGCCATGTTATTTGCGCTGTTTCAGCTGATTGCGAAGAGTTTCATCGATAAGATTGGGGCGGAGCTTTTTACCTGCCTCGCGATGTTAGGCGCGGCAGCGGCTATTTTTTGTCATTTTATGATTAGCGCCATGACCTCTGAAGGGGTCGGTGCGGCTTTAAATTTGCCTGCGCGTATCTATTGGCTTGGCTTGACAATTGCGGTGTTTTCAACGCTCTTGCCGAGCTTTTTTATGAATATCGCAATTGGCCGGATTGGCGCGCAGCGCGTCGCCATGCTGGGGATGTTCGGTCCGCTGGCCACGATTATAGCCGCGATTTGGGTGCTGGGCGAACCTTTCGGGCTTTGGGACGCAGTGGGAACCGTGGTGACACTGGCAGGAATCGCGCTTTATATGAAATTCAGTCAAGCCAAACCGCGCAAGGCATAGACCGCCCGAAAATTACCCAAAAGACCTGTCTGCATTTAAGACCTCGTTAACTACAACATGGTTAACAAAGTCTATGTGTGAGGTCGGCCTGAAAGGACGACTTAAAGTCTATTGCAGGGTGAAAAGATGCGTTTATTTAAGAAAGACATGAATCGTTTTGGGGCGGCGAATGTGACCGAAACCCAAGATACCGTATCGGCGATTTCCAAGGCATTACAAAATGGCGCGGAACAGCAGGAACTGGCGACAAAACGCCTCGCAGACCTCGCGAAATCTATGAATGATATGGACGCAAATCTGCGGCAAGGAAAGCGTCTGCAAGGCGAAGTGGAACGCATGGATGCGGAGCTTACCACTTTGCGTGAAGAATTAGAAAAGAAGCGCGCTTGGGCGCAGGAACAATCCGCTAAACTCGCAAATGTCCAAAAAGAGCGAGATAAGTTACGGGGGCAGTTAGAAACGTCCAAATCTGAGCTCTCGGCTCGGGTTGAACGTGAGGCAGGATTGCGCGACGCGGAATTTCAGCTCCGCAAAGAAGGGGAAATTCTGAATAAAGAACTGAACCAACGAACAGTTCGATTGGAAGAACTCGTTCTCGTTCAAAAGCGCGTTCAAGAGGAATTGACGCAAGCCAAAGGGCAAGCCTCTGCGCAGAAGCATAAAATTCGTGAGCTGCAAAATGCCGCAGAGGAATTTAAATTGCGCCTGGGTGAGAAAACTAAGGCCGCTGACGCGTCTCTGGCGGCTTTACGTGATCTTCGTTTAGATCATCATGCTGCAAAAGAGCAGCTTGTCGCGGCGAATTCCAAGCTACAATCGAGCCAATATGAGCAGACAAGCCAGAAAAACGCATTTGATGAGACGCTGAAACGCCGCGCCGATGAAATTCTCGCACTGAAGTCCCAAATTGAGCAGCTGACAACTCAACTTCGTATTAAAGATACGATGGGAACCCATTTTGATGATGAAACGGCGGGATTACGCCGCGCACTTGAAACGGAGCGGGAACGTAACCGCGTCAATGAGCAGCGCCTACAAAATCAAGCCGAAACAGAGGGCCGGCAAGCGCGGGCTCTGGCGAGAGCGAAAGAAGAATTCGACACGCTCAACACGAAGTTCGTAGATGCGATGAAAGACCTCGATACCTTCCGTCAGGTCAATAATGTTCAGTCTAAGCAGTTAGAAAATTATGCGCAGCTCAATAAGACACCAATGCCTAAACGTGACTATGCACCAATGCGAAATGAAGATCCAAAAATGTTGAAAGTTGTTAAATAAAGCAACGGTCAAACAAAAGCATAATCAATAAAAAAACCCGGCCTATTGCCGGGTTTTTTGTCTTTGGAATTTAAAGGAATGCTGGTTTATCTAACACTCTTCATCCGGTAATTTTAGCCGCTGACCAATGTCAATAAAGTTGCCTCGTCCAAGGCCGTTGAGGCGTGAAATAGCCTTTGCAGTGGTGCAGTGCTCGCGCGCGATACCCCAGACCGTATCGCCTTTTTGAACAATATAAGTATATCGTTGGTTTTGCACCCGCGTGCTGCGCCGTGGTTCTTCTGCTGGATATTCGACGACTTCCGTTCTGACGCTCACGATATTGGTATCGGCGGGTGCGAGTGACTTTCTGAGAAAATAGTCTCTACAATCGACTTCGACTTCCGACAAAACGCGGCTGCTTCCGCTGCTATCTTGCACCGTCATGATCCGAACCGTGTCATTGGTTTTATCATAATCGATAACATTTTGGCGCATCGAGTCTGTCTCGCACACTGTTTTGACTTGCTCGGCGCTGGCTTTTGTCGTCTGCGATGAGATATGACTGACGGTTTGCACGGATTGCGTTGTTGTCGGCCATTGCTCGACATTGACGACGCGTTGATTTTTGGATGTTGTGGAGCAGCCCGCGAGAATAGAGAGGCTGATGACGGCGATTATTTTGTTTTTCATGGTGCTTTCGGTATCCCACAAAGAGTTCCGCCTAATCTCGCATGAACAGGGTTAGTAAACTCTTAAGCTAAGGCGGAAATGGATTAAGTCAGGTGCAACGTCATGAGTGACTTGACTACAAGGTCCGTAGCGCTAAATCGCCGCCATGCCGCGCATTCTCAATAAATATCTGACCCGAATTCACAAATGGGCTGGGCTTGTGCTGTCCCTGCAGATCTTATTCTGGTTTGGGTCAGGGTTTTTTATGACCCTTTTCCCGATAGATCAGGTTAGGGGCCGACATTTGGTCGAGCCGCAAGTTTTCTCGCTCTCGGATTCGGGAATTGTGCCTATCGAGATTGCGATGACGGCCTATGACGGCATGCTTACAGGTGCGCGTTTGGTGAATATTGCGGGGCGGCCAGCCTATATTTTGCTTGGGGACAAGGGCCCGCAAATGCTTGATGCGAGAAGTGGTGCGCCGTGGGATGGATTAGCCTCAACGGATGTTAAGAATGTTGCACTTTCCGCCTATCAAGGGGAGGGCAAACTCGCCTCAATGATGAAATTAGATGTGGCCCCGAATGATTATGCGGGGGCGCTGCCTATTTGGCAGGTAAAGTTTGATGATAAGGCCAAAACGAGGCTCTATATTGATCCGGATACAGCGGAAATTCGCAGTGTTAGGACGCGCCTTTGGCGCGTTTTTGATCTCGCTTGGAAGTTCCATATTATGGATGTGACGGGCGAAGATAATTTCAACAGTTGGTGGCTCAGATTGGCAAGCGGCGCAGCGCTTTTATTCGCTTTAAGTGGCGTAGGACTACTGTGGTTTCGGATTGTTGGACGGCCAAGACGTCGCCGCGCGCATCCGTCTCCTGTTGGGTGAAGGTTGCGCCGTTAGCCGTACAGGTCGTGGGTTTTAGATTGACTGTCCCGTGCCTTCCCAATCCTTCAAAAATGCGGCGAGGCCTTTATCCGTCAGGACATGATTAGCCAAAGATTTTACGACATTTGGCGGCGCAGTAATGACGTCCGCCCCGACAATGGCGCATTCTTTCACGTGATTTACATTGCGGATTGAGGCGGCGAGGATTTCTGTTTCGAACCCATAATTGTCGTAAATCGTGCGGATATCCTCAATCAGCTCTAACCCATCGAGTGTGATATCGTCCAATCTGCCAATAAAAGGCGAGATATAGGTCGCGCCTACTTTTGCCGCGAGGAGGGCTTGATTCGGTGAGAAGCAAAGCGTGACATTTGTTGGGATTTCTTCTTTGGAAAGCGTGTTACAAGCTTTGAGGCCATCCATTGTGAGGGGGAGTTTGACGCACACATTATCCGCGATTTTACGCAGAATGCGGCCCTCTTTGATCATGTTGTCAGCATCTGTCGCGACAACTTCAGCAGAGACATGACCGGGCGTAAGTTTGCAAATTTCCGCGATCACCTCTTTGAAATCACGGCCAGATTTTGCGATGATGGATGGATTTGTTGTCACGCCATCCACAAGTCCGATGTCCGCGAGTTCGGCAATTGCATCGAGGTCTGCGCTGTCGATGAAGAATTTCATGGGTCTGTCCTGATAAAATTGAGCATTAGGGATGGGCGAGGCTGTTATGAGCCTGCTAACACGGGGACAACGTGAATCAAACCGCTCAAATCCTTTTCCCCGTGAATGTGCCAACCGCATTCGATTATGCCGTGCCGGAAGGGTTGGTATTGCAAAGGGGTGATTTCGTCTATGCGCCAATTGGCAAGCAGATGAAGATGGGCGTTGTTTGGTCTTTGAACCCCATACTTAGCGAAGACTTATCTGGGCGAACGTTAAAGGCGATTGTTGACCGTAAAGCCACGCGGCCCCTCCCGCCGGATTTACTCGATTTTGTCGATTGGACAGCCAGATATAATGGTGCCTCGCCGGGTAATGTTTTGCGGATGGTTATCCGCAATTACAAGGCCTTAGACCCTTCCGCCATTGTGACTTTGTATCGACCTAGCGGGACTGACCCTGTAAAACTGACCCCCTCGCGGGCTGCGGTTTTACGCGAAGGCGGGCCTTGGCCGGCGCGGGCGAGTGAAGCCGCGGCGCGGGCAGGTGTATCGCCGGGGGTTGTGAAGGGTTTAGTCAAAGCTGGCGGCTTGATTGAGGAGAGCGGCCCTGTCGACCCGCCGTTCGAGGTGCCTGACTCCGAGCATGCGGGCCGTGAATTGACGGCAGGGCAAACCGAAGCGGGCTTGGACCTCGCGGCGCAGGTGAAGGCGCGCGCGTTCAATGTCTCGCTTTTGGACGGCGTGACGGGGTCAGGCAAAACCGAAGTTTACTTCGAAGCCGTGGCGCAAGCTCTCAGGCTGGGGCGACAATGCCTCATCCTTGTGCCTGAAATCGCTTTGACCCAAGCGGGATTGCGGCGTTTTAAGGAGAGATTTGGGGCACAGCCTGCGAGTTGGCATTCGCAAATGGGCGAAGCCGCACGCAGGCGGGTGTGGCGCGAAGTGGCGCAAGGGCGCTGTAAATTGGTGGTGGGAGCGAGGTCGGCGCTCTATCTACCTTTTCCGGAATTGGGTCTCATCGTGGTCGATGAGGAACATGATACGTCTTATAAGCAAGAAGAGGGCGTGATATATAATGCCCGTGATATGGCGGTCGTGCGCGGTCATATCAGCGGCCATAGCGTGATATTGGCCTCAGCTACGCCGAGCCTTGAGTCGCTGCATAATGCGCGAACGGGCAAATTTGCCCATGTTGTTTTGCCTGAACGCCCCGGCGCTGCGGTTCTCCCCGATATTGCGCTGGTTGATTTGAAGGAACATGTGCCGGAGAAGGGGGCTTATCTCTCTCAACCCCTGCTGGAGGCGGTGGCGGAGGTCACGGGGCGCGGCGAGCAGGCTTTACTCTATCTCAACCGGAGGGGCTATGCGCCGCTTATCATTTGCCGAAGCTGCGGGGAGAAGTTGAAATCTCCCGATACGGATAGCTGGCTGGTGCTGCATAAGCGCACGGGACGGGCGATGTGTCATTTGACGGGCTTTTCCATGCCAATGCCAAAGCGATGCCCAAATTGCCAAACGGAAGACAGCCTGACGTCAGTTGGTCCCGGCGTTGAACGCATTGCAGAAGAGGCGCAAGC
>CAZNXP010000136.1:0-5859 GCA_964576955.1 uncultured Algimonas sp. | reverse complement strand
TCTACAATTTACCGGAAGCGGGAAGCTTGGCAGCAAATCGAGGGAGCTGAACTGGACGTGCAATCTGCTTAACGGATTAGACGGGAATTAACTCCGCTGATTTTAGAAAATAAGTCAGAGTCCTGTCATCATTGGAGAGCCCTAAGGCCTTTGGACTTTGTGGTATTTGTCCTGAAATCAAGAGCGTTACATCGATTTTGCGAGACTCACGAGAGGATTCAAATAATGCGACAAAGCTCCCGTCGTCACGGATCTGAAACGGTAGGTTTTGCTGCCCGTTAATATTAGCGGTCATAAATTGCGGTCGTCCCAGAAAAAAATCACCGTTTAACTTCAACTGATATCGGCCAGAAAATTGGTCGGATTTCGTCTGCGGCAGCGTTAATTTAAATGTTGCTTTTTGGGATTTCATCCAGCGCCCCGCCGATTCTTGAGGCCACCATCCTTGAGTGAATGCCACTGGCTGAGAGGTTGCGACTGCAAAGTCATCAATCGGTGCGCAATTATCCAATGAGGTTGCCGTAAAAACAGTTTTGATATCCGAGAATGGGGAGGCGGCGCTTTTGAAAGTCGGTGTATTGTCTGGTTTGGCCAATTCTATGAGCTGAGGCGGTGCTTGCGGTTCTGATACGGATAGCAACAGAGATTGAAGATGCAGCGTCATTGAGCGCGCATCTTGGTTTTCCCCGCGTTCAAGTGGGCTTTGCGGCGGGCCTGCCTCTGGTAAAGTTAGAAAAATAGAAAGCGTTTCTCCGCGCGGGAGGCCTTCAGTTGGAAGCAAGAGAGGCGTTCCGTCTCCGAAAAGACCCGAACTTATCATCTCGCCATTGATGGACATATTGACCCTTTCAGCTTGTCTGGATTTTGTCGACCCTTGAATTTTCAAGACGGCATTAGCGGGTGTATCGGCGGGAAGGGTGAGTCGGAACATGGCGCGGTTATCTCGCATCCAGCGCCCATAAGGTTCAAAGCCCCACCATCCTGCGCTAAACTCAGCGTAACGGCGATGTTCAGGGTCATCCATTTTAATGATTTGGTTCAAGGGCAATACGGATTGCTGTATGGGCGCAATATTAGCTAATTCCATCTCGAGCAAGCGGTGGGCCGCGAATGTTCGAATATTAAGCGGCGGACCAGACTGCCCATACCCATGAGCCTCTAGGTAGCCGATCATTTTCTTTGTATGTATTTCTGTTCCTGCTGTCGTGAGATGATAGGGCGAGTCGTCTCGGACGTCTTGACCGTAAAGGCTTTGGCTCGGCGCGGCTAGAAATTCGAAGCCTGCTTGATTAATGGCCTGCTCGATCTCGGCGCGAAATCCTGAGACATAGGCAGGGTCAGTCATACAGCCATCGCCCGCAATGGCGGGCCAAGCGAAATGTATCTTCACGCCGCGGCGTTTTAGTTTTTTTAACCTTGTTAGAACCGGCTTAATATTCGCGCCAAGTTTAAGCTCTTTTCTTTGTGCAGCTTTGCCGAGAATATAATCATCACAGCTTTGTTCTGCGACACCCAATCCAGGACCAATTGATGCCGCGCGCGATTGATGTCCCGTCGGCTGGGTGAGCGCTGAAATATAAAGATCTTGGGCAGGGGATTCCGTCAGGAACGGCGAGTGATTTTTCGTTTTGGATATCTGGGTAAAGACTTTTCCTGGCGGTAAACTCAGGGCCCGCTTGGCGCGTTTTAAGATAGGCTGGGAGCGGTAGTAATCACGGTTGTCCGTAAAGAGCGTTTCAACATAATTGTCGGTCAGTTGTTCGCGGTGGTAAAATGTCCATTCCAGAGGTAACACAACAATGTCGCCAGCACGGGTGTAGGTCTCTAGCCGAGTAACTTTATCTTCAAGCGCATAGCCGCCATTATCAGCGATATTAATTGCGGTGATACCCAAGGCTTTACTGATCATATCCGTATCAATGGCGTGATGGGAGTTGGACCCGGATTCAAAAATAAGGCGCGGGCCAGGAACATTTTGAAGGAGGAACCATTTATAGGTTCCGGGCAGCTCCGCCCCTTGGACAAGGTGGTCAACAGTCAGCGTATAAGCACCGAGGCAGATAGCCGCCGTCCCCGTCATACAAGCTAAAAATTTACTGAGGGGTTTCATGAGAGTGTTAGCTGTCAATGTCATGGTTTTGTCCTGTGTTCAGGCTTAAAAATTGAAATAGAGAAAGGGCGATTGCGTCAGGCTCAGCGAGGCAAAAAATGCGCAAGCTGCGGCGAGGCCAGACAGCGTTCCTAAGCTGGCAATTGCGGCAGACCCCCGCTGGAAAAAATCTTTTTGGAACAGTTCTGAAATCTCTTTGGTGTTGGGCAAAAGAAAAGCCGAGACCGCGGCGAGGCCCATCCAAAGGAGCGTTGGGATATTTGCCTGCATATGAACTGCCTCGGCAGATACAAAACCGAACATGCTCTGGATCATAGAGATTGCGCCGGCTGTGGTCGTTGCGCGAAAGAAGACCCATGCCACGACAGCGGCGATGAAGGTGATAGCCCAAGAACTAATTCGAATGGACTTCGCTGTTTCAACAACATCTAGCACGCCAAAGGCGTTTGCGATGGCTCGGACGAATTGATTGGCGATTAGATAGACGCCGTGAAGTGCGCCCCAGATGATGAAGTTCCAATGTGCGCCATGCCATAATCCGCCTAAAACCATTGTTGTAAAATTATTGAGATATTGGCGGATTTTCCCGTGTCGGTTACCGCCTAGGGGAATATAAAGATAATCTCGTAACCAACGGCTGAGCGTCATATGCCAACGTCGCCAAAACTCAGACATATTCTCTGACTTATAAGGAGAATTGAAATTCCACGGCAAGCGTATGGCAAAGAGCAGCCCTAACCCTATGGCCATGTCGGAATAACCGGAAAAATCGAAATAGATTTGGAATGTATAGGCCAGCGCGCCGCCCCAAGCCGTGAGAGCCGTTACGCTTCCGCCTGCATCAACCGAGGTGAAGACAAGATTGGCGTAAGGCGCGATGGAATCGGCTATGGCAAGTTTTTTGAACAGGCCCAGTGCAAAGAGGCAAAGCCCTTCGCAAAACATGACGGCTCTCGCGCTTGGTGCGATGCGTTTCCTAAATTGCGGCATCATTTCCGCATGATGCACAATGGGCCCTGCGATAAGCTGCGGGAAGAATGTGACGAACAAGCCATATTCCAAAGGCGTATGAGATGATGCCTCCATTTTTCCAGCATGGCTATCGCAAAGATAAGAGATTTGCTGAAAGGTGAAGAAAGATATCGCGAGAGGTAAGAGCAGGGCAGGATCGGGCAAGCCGACATCAAACAGCGCGTTAATATTGAGCGTCAGGAATCCAAGATATTTATAAACCCCTAGCAAGAGGAGATTGGCAACAATACCAAAAACTAAAACCCGTTTGGATTTTTTCGTACCCGGCTCAGCCAAGATCTTTTTGGCGAGGGCGTAATTGGCGACCATCGAACCGATTAAGAGAATGAGATATTCTGACTTAAACCAGCTATAAAATATAAGGCTCGCGCCGATTAAAAGTACTTGGCTATGCCAACGGCTTTTGGAGAAAAGCGTGGCGTAGAAGCCGAGAAGAACCAATGGCAAAAACTTGGTGAGGAAGACGGGATCAGTGAAGAGCATTTTAGCGCACCTTTGATGCAGGCGAAATCGCCGACGCATCGACGGGATGGGAGGCCGTCAAGGCGTCGACTCGCGGGGTGTTTGTATTTGGTGCAAGGGGTGTTGGTGCTTGGCAAGTTGGCACAAGACCAACAGATTGCTGCAAACGCGCTTTGGCTGTGTGCAGCTCTGCCCGCGCCATTTGTTCGCGAATAAAGGACAGCTCGCGCATGAGCTCCTCCTTTACTAAATAGGTTTCCGGCTTTTCGCCCGACGCGACATCTGCGTTCAAATCATCTGTGATTTCACTCTGAACAGAGAGGGCTTTCCAAGCGAGCGTCAGGTCATAATCAAGCTTATGCATTTGCTCACGGGCAATCATAACTTGAGCCATGATGGCGCTCGCTAATATTTCCGTTTGGTGTTGGTCTTCGGCTAAGGCGGTTTCGCCAGCACGTTTCGTCTCGCCGATTTGTCCGACCCGCAGAAGATCCCAACTTAAGCTCGCGCCCGCAGAAGCGAAATTTGAGTTTAAGACAAAGCTATTGGAGTTATTATTTCCGCCCAAAAAGACCTTTAGTCCAGGGAGATGACGCCATAAGTCTTCTTTGTTTTTAAGCCTTGTTAAATCGGTCTTATAAAGGGATTGGCGGATCTCAGGACGGTGCTTATAGGCGGCGGAAACTAATGCGAGCGTATCTTGCTGGCCAATCTCTCCAAGTTCCGCGGGGAGGCGAGTGGATTGTAGAGCGAACTCTGTACCAGCGGGCACATTCATTAGCCGTGCTAGGTCAGGCTTGGCCGAAATCAGCGATCTATAGAGCGACTGATACCATCTATTGATATCAATGAGCTCCCGCTGGAACATCAGCTCTTGTAGTTTTATATCAGGGTTTTCCTCGGCGCGCTGCCCAGATAGATTTAGCGCATAGGTCACTCGGCTCTTAAGCCATTCCGATTTCGTTTCAGCTTGTTCAAATGCGACCGCGCGCCAATAGGCATTTTCAACATCGACGATTAATTTGTTGCAGAGATACTGATTTTGTTCGCCTTTAGAATAGGCATTGATGGCGCGGCGATTAGCTTTGAAACCGCTTAACCCAATTTCGAGAAGGTCCCAGCTTGTCGTGAAATTGGAGATCGCAACAGCTTGATCTTGAGCTGTGTAAAAGTCTTTCGGTAGTGTTCCCGAGTTGTCGTCAACTTTTACGCCAACTGACGCGCTGGTATTATTACGCCAATTTCCATATGTGCTGGCATAGGCTTGAGGGAGAAAATCTTTACCGCGGCGCCCTGCTTTACGAACTGTTTCAATTAGCTGTGTTTGCGCGCGGCCATATTCAGAATTATGCGCTAAAGTCCGAGCGCGGACTTGGTCTATGCTGAGCGGTCCGGAGATCGTTAGCGGAACTGCAGCGGGGCGAAGTTTACTATCGGTGATGTTGCCAATATTATCGGTGTTATATTGCACCGCTGTCGTCGCACAACCACTCAGCGCGGCTCCTCCCAGAAAAATGCCCGTCATGAGAGCGGACTTAATCTTAGGTTTTTTAATACTGACATGCATTGATCGACTCCGTTTTTCAAAAGAGTCGTTGCAATCTCAAGGCCAGTTGACGTCCTAGTGATTTCAAGGGTTTAGATGGTTAATCCGGTATGAATTATGAAGTTTTATTGCATATTGCAGTGCAGGCTTTGCAATATGCAAAACGGATGTGAGATTAGTCGAGCGGGCGATAAATCATGGCATCATAATCAATCAAAATTTGTCCTGTCCCATTGGGGCGTTTCACGCCAATGCGTTGGATTGAAGTTTTAGAAATTTCGCTCGGCTGTCCATTGATTGTGACGGATTTATTTCCAATCTGTGAGGGCTTTGGCAGTGCGCTAAGCGGGACTGTAACCTCTCGAGTCTCTCCGGGGATGAGATTGTTCTGTAGGTAAAACGGCTCAATCCATCTTAAGCGATTTTCGTCATCAAGATAAGATAATTTGATTTGCAATGTGCTGACAATTTCAGTGCCGTCATTTGAGACAGTTAAATTTAGAGCTTTATCGTCTTCGGATATGTTCATATCTGCAAAGCTAAGAGACTTATAATACTCCGGCGTGCAGACCGTCGTTGAAACATCTAAGGATATGTTGGACGGCAGTGTATCAAGCTCGGTAACGCTAAAATGTTCTGGGTCATAAGCTGCATTAAAATTTTGATCTTGAATTTTGAGATAGCCTTCAAAGTCAATTCTAAATGGCGA
>CAZNXP010000135.1:0-5864 GCA_964576955.1 uncultured Algimonas sp. | reverse complement strand
GTGGGTCGGCTTGCACCTCAAAATTCGTCTCAATCAGGTGACCATTATAGTGGAAAGGTAAATCATAACTATGGGCGCCGTCGGCATGGGCTTCCACCAAATCAATAATGACAGGACCGGAAAAAGCCGCATCTTCAATCATCGCCACAGTCCGGCCAATTCTGACATCCTTATAAGCTGTTGAAATTTCTGCGGAGGTCATTTTAACGCCGTCCTCATTGATAAATTCGCCGAGGGATGGGGCATATTGATTGCCAATGTTCACATCACCATTGAAATGGCTCGTCTCATCAACAACGAGTGCATTATGCGCCACAGTTTGTTTCGCATATTTATTATTTTCCGCGAGGTAATGCCCGCCAAATTTGGCTTCAATATTCAGGAAACGCGCCGCGCCATAATCGCGCAAGATCTCATGGCCCGCATCATAAACAATTAAGCCCATCTTATCGAAATGACCATGTCCAAGACCTTGGGATGTGTTTTTGGCAATAGCGGCCAATCCCTTTGGATCATTAGACGCTCTTAAAATATCAAGCGCGCCTTCGGTGCCTGACTGACCATCGCCAAGGCGCATAGATCTATATTCAAATGGTGTCGCCTTTCCAGCGGCGAGGTCGCGAGAGAGCTTGCGGCTCTCAGGCGTCAGAACAAATGTATCTTGTTCTGCTGCGATGGAGAGAAGCCCCGTATCGCCCGTTAAATCATAAACAATAGCGACAGCATTGAGAAGTTCATCGGTTCGAATACCCTTTTCTTTAATCGCATCATTAATGGGGAAAAATAACCCGCCATAGTTCTGATGAATTAAAGAATAAGTCGCCGTCTTTAATATGCCGTCACGTTTCTCAAAAATCTTACGTTCTGGATTATTTTTCTCGACGGCTTGCGCAAAAATAATGAAAGGTTTGAGCGCGAAGCGGTGATAATATGGGCCCTCATTATAATATCCATCGGGAGAAAAGAGCACATCCATTTGTTTAATGAATCCCGCTTTTCCGGATTTATCTAACCCCATTAAGGCCTGTTCGACATACTCATCATCGCCAATCGCATAGCCTGTCAACCCAACCGCCGCAGTCGCCCATGTGCCGTGGTTATGCACCTTATTAAAGGTTTCAGGCGCGCCGACAGATAGAAAGTCTGCCATGTTTCGAAGCAAGTCTGTTTCTATTTTCTCGCGCTGCTCACTGCTGAGCGTGTCTTTTATCGCATCATAGGTTTGAGAGACATTTAGAAGAAACATGCTCTCGTTCAAATTCTGCCAAAACATTCTCCCGGGAGATTGTTCTTTCTTTGCCGGGTGTATTCCATAACTCGGATAGACCTCTGCATAGTCCAGCATGGCTTGCCCCGCGAACTCCGCATATTTCTTTTCGCCCGTTAGTTTGTAAAGTTGACCGATATCATAAAGCATAAACCCATTGGCTTTGTGCGTTTCATGCGTATATCCCCCGCCTGGATCTTTTGGCGTCGGGATGGTCAGAGGCGCGCGCATCGCGACGGCTAATTTCCGTTCGGCTGCCGCTATGGTTTGATCAAAACCGGACGCGGAAGAGGATAGCGTTGTTAGCTTATCCGTCATTTTTTTGGGTGCATCTGAAACCGCCTGAGGCGAACAGGCGGCGAGACTTAAAGCCGTAGCACTCAAAAGAAAGACGCGGATCATTTTGTTCCTCGGTTGTTTTCTAGGATGGCCGTGTTCTCTTCATCGCTATTTAATTCGCGAACACGCGGCGTGGCAGATCCACCAAAATCATTATTGATGATACGTGTCTTGGGCTCACCGACCGTATGATCAACGATAATCGGACGCGCTTTGGTAAAGCGGTTACCTTCCAGCAAGGTCACCTGCGCGCCGTGAAGACGGAAGCTTCCGCGGGATTTATTCCGCTTATTCCCGCCGACATTATTAAAGCTAGAATTGGTAACCGTCACATGCGGGCCGAATGTACTTTCATCTGTGCCGCCGCGGTAAACATCGGCGATGGTGCCGCCAATATTTGAAAATTCAGAATCTGAAATTGTGAGATATTCAGACGCGTAAATACCGTAATCATCGGTCTCGCGGTCAAGGCGAAGAACATGCCCGGTCACATCGGAAATCTTGACCCGCTCTAAGAGGATAGAATCCGCAAAAGTCCCTTTCGCCGCAGAGATGACATCATAGGAATGATTGACGTCCAAATCTTCAAATTCAGTGTCGACAATCTCCAAACGATAATTATCGAGCATGGAATAAGGGCTGGTACGGATAACAACATTACCCACATTATCTGGCGTTTCAGAGCCAGAAATTTTCAAGCCTTCGATGCGCAAATTACCGCCATCCTGAATTTCGAACAAAGCGCTGCGCTCATAGAGCAAAGTCGCCGCGCCGCCGCCGTCAATCTTGATGGTCTTATCCATAGAGACAACGCGGTCGGCGATATGGGTTCCCGGCAGCAGGCGAATCGTATCCCCGTCTTTAGCGTCCGCAACCAATTTCGCGAGATTGCCCTCACCCGGTTTAACATTGTGCGTTTTACCCGACCCAAATACGGTGAGTTGTCCTGCCTTAGGATAGAAAGACGCGCCAGTTTGGTCTGCCTGCGTGACCACCAAATCTTTCGGCGCACCCGCGTCCACATTTCCAACGGGGTAGAGCAAGCCGTTGGAGGCGCGCTTCAACTTGACGTCCTGAACCTCAAATTTATCGGCCAAAGGCGCGAGCGCGACATTGCTGATATTATCCTTAAAGGCGATGCCAGACATGTCATCATAGACGGTCATGCTATTGCGGCCCTTCGCATGGACGACGAGATTTTTCTCCATAGTGGTATTGGACGGCGGCGCGCTGCGTTCGGAATCGCTGCCCGCGCCGAGTTGAATATTATCGCTGTCAATCAGAGAGTTATTCGTCATAACAGAATCGATGACAGGATCATAGCGATTGATAGGCCCGTTGGGCACGCCGTTCATAACCACCAATGCGCCGCCAAAACGAGAGCCCGTTAAGCCCTCCATATAATTATCGCGAACGGTCTGACGTGCGTTAATGACGCGGAAACCGCCCGTGTGGTCGACGCCTTCTCCTAAGAAAACATTGCGTTCAATTAAGTTATCATTGCCGTGACGCAAGGTCAGCGTGCCGCGAGATTTGGAGAATGTATTATTGCGGAAGACATTCTTGCCCGATTTAGAGGAAATGATCTCGACTTCCCCGTCGCAGCGATCAAAATAATTATTTTCGACCAGTGTCTGGCTGTCCTTGCGCGAATAATGACTCGTGCCGATGCGCAAAGTTTCCCCGCCATTGGACCCCAAGATAGGGCGCGGACCGAAATAATTATGATCGATACGGTGCTTGTTTTTCTGGCTGGCTTCGCTGTCGAGGCGGACCGCCATGGTCACGCCTTTATTCCGCTTATTGATAAGCGAGTTATGGTCAAAACGGTTGTTCTTCCCATACATCATCACCCAAAAATCGACGGCTGTGCGCTCTGGCGGATTAAAATCATCAATAACAACATTATGGACGCGGGAATTATTCGCTAGATCTGTCTTAGACCGGCGGAAGGAAATGACTTCGCGTGTTGGCGTATAGCCATCGGTGAAGACCAATCCCGAGACATCGAGAAATTCCCCAGACAGGCGCAGATTCGATTGGCCTGTTAGAATGACCTCTCCCGGAGTTTCAGCGCGCAGACTAATCGGATTGTCTTCCGTGCCCAATCCCGAGAATAGAATTTCAAAATTTTCCCATCGGCCATTGGCCAGAACAATCGTGTCGCCGGGACTTAGAGACGCAGCTGCATCTTTATATTCATCTTGCGTCGAGACGAGGGTTTCGTTTTCAGCGAGATTGGCTCGGCTCTGGGATGATGCCGTGGAGCTTTTTGGCGCGTCGGCTGTCGAGCTATCAGAGTTTGCCGGCGCGCAGGCCGTCAGCGCCGAGCTCAATAAAAGAGCGGCCCCCACACCGATAATCGCGAGAGGACGCCGCAGTGAATTTATGTTCAAAATCTGGTTTCGTAGCGTCAAAATATTTCCCCTGTTTTCACAGAATCGCCGCTCTGCTTACAACAGTCTTTTTGTGGCGATGTGCAGTCTGTTAAGCACGATATACGCCAGCCATGTCAACCAATTATTCAGACCAATTTTTGAAACTGGTCTAATAAGCTGTAAATGTTACGAAAGCTGTTGTGACAACATATAGCGGGAACGGCTCTCTGAGACCTGACGCTGGAGCTCCTTATAGGCCTGCTCCTCGGAATCTTTCAAAAGCGCGTTGATTAAAGTCGAGAAATGCGCGCGCATCGCCGCTCTGGCCGCCACGGAATCACGGCGGCGCAAGGCCTCTAAAATAGCCTGATGCTCATCATCCCGATTAGAATTTTCTCTCGCGCAGGCTTCTGCATAAACCTCCTGCAACTTGGCCGCCTCCGTCCGCATTTTCCACAGACTATCGACAACAAAGAGAATGGCGTGATTTTTGGTCGACCGCGCAATCGTTAAATGAAATTCGGCATCGGCCTCTTCGGGCGTTAGCTCATCCTCAACGGTTTCGTTCATGACGTTGACGAGGTGCTCCAACCTGTCCAAATCATGGTCGGTAATCATAGTGGCGGCGAGCGCCGCGGATTCGCCCTCATATAAGCATCTGGCTTCAGTCAGCTCGAAAGGCCCCACCTTCGGCAATCCGTAAACGGGTAAATTTGTCTGATCCAGAACATAAACGCCTGAGCCAACTTTAATTTCGACACGGCCCTGCGCTTGCAGAGCAATTTCTGCTTCCCGGATGGAGACGCGGCTAACCTCAAATCGCTTTGCTAGCTCTCGCTCGCCCGGCAAACGTGAGCCCGGCGGGAAGACGCCAGAATCAATCATCTCCAATATCTTATTGGCAACAGTATGATACAGTCTTTGGTCTGACATAATTTGGCCCTTTCATCCCCGTATTACAGGAAGACTTTAGGAGGAAGGTAAGACGCGAGTCTATACCGATTTTAGCTAGGAAACGTTTTTTTTTAAAATCGGTATAGATAATAAGGATTATTCTTGCCTGCCGAATTACCTACATACCAATCAATATTTATTGGCATGACCTTTGATATTAAAAAAATACAATTTTAACAAGTGCGCTATTGATAAAATTGAAAATTCAGGACTCATTTTCGGAAGAAACTTCATGCATAAAAATGACCATTGGCAAGGTGTTTTCAGTAACTATCCCTCCCAACTAAACGTCATGCCGTCAGAAAAATCTCTAATAAATAGATTAAAAACAGTTATTTATGGGTGGTGATTAGGATTTTCAGATCTCGTGACAAGGCCGCAATACGAAAGAAAAAACAATTCCATTTTCTGACTTTATCTGCGATTCAGATTGGTATAGAAACTATTAGAAGATTGTCCCATTTAGGTATGGCCAATCAATATACCAATTTTGGGAGTGAAAATATGGCGAAACCAACAATTGGTTTTATTGGTCTTGGCCTCATGGGCGGCAATATGGTTGAAAACCTGCAGAAACGCGGGTTCAAAGTCATTGTCATGGACCTCAATCAAGAGGCCGTGGATAGAGTCCTCGCCCGCGGAAACGCGGTGCAAGCCAGCTCGCCAAAAGAGCTCGCAGCGAATAGTGATATTGTGCAATTTTGCCTAACAACATCTGCCGTAGTTGAGAAAATTGTCTATGGCGATGACGGTGTTTTAGCGGGCATCAAAAAAGGCTCTGTCTTGATTGACTTTGGCACATCCATTCCGACGTCTACGCAAAAAATTGGTGCAGACCTCGCGAAAAAAGGCGTCGGCATGATTGATGCGCCGCTGGGCCGCACGCCCGCCCATGCGAAAGACGGGCTTCTGAATATTATGGCGGC
>CAZNXP010000134.1:0-5881 GCA_964576955.1 uncultured Algimonas sp. | reverse complement strand
GACCTAAGACCTAAGACCTGAATTTTGATTGTTGAATTTGCAATCCAGTTGCGGGAACATGGCCTCGTTTTCAATGACGTTATCAAGGAGGCAGCGATCGCGCGTTTTCGTTCTATCATTATGATCCGGTTTTTGCTTACCACCTTGCTGTTTCTGTCTCTGGCCACATCCGCGCTTGGGCGTCAGACTGAGACATTGGATACGGGCAAGGTTACGGCCTCGATTGTGTCGTCTTTGGATAAGGTAGCGCCCGGCGGGACAGTTTGGGTGGCGTTGCGAACAGAACTTGATGAGGGCTGGCACACCTATTGGCGCAACCCCGGTGATAGTGGTGAGCCTGTGCAATTGACATGGAGAGTCCCGCAAGGCGTCGACATAGGGCCGATCGCTTGGCCTGTGCCTTATCCGATTCCGACCGGCCCAATTGTGAATTATGGCTTTGAGGGCGCGCCGCTTTTTCCTGTGGAGCTCAAAATACCTGAAACGGTGCAGACAGGTGAAACCTTGTCCCTGACCTTGGATTTTTATTATCTCGTCTGTGCCGATATCTGTATTCCCGAAGAAGGGCAGTTGACGCTGGACTTAGAAATAGGTGAACCCGTGGGCGATAGTTCATGGGCTCCGCAAATCGAAGCCGCCGTTTTGGCAAGTCCGCGGCGCAGCAATATTATGGGTGCAGCCAATGTGTCTCGTGGCGCCGCAAGTGATGTGCTGACGCTAACCTTTGCGGATCTACCAGAAGGCCGCGTGAGCGAAGCCTATTTCTTTCCTTTTGATCAAGGTGTGTTGGGGCATAGCGCCGCCCAAAATTATCAAGTGGGTGACAAGGGGATTGCCCTTGTCACGGAACCCGAATTTCTCTGGGCGAATGGTATCCCAGAGACAATCCAAGGCGTCTTGAAATATAGTTTGGAGGGTGCGGTCCGAGGCGACGTTGTGACAGTCACGACGCATAGCACACTCGACATTGGTTTAAGGGGTCAATCGGACAGTTCGATGGGACTGATTACGGCTGCCATTGGCGCTTTGCTGGGCGGATTAATTCTTAACCTCATGCCCTGCGTCTTTCCGATTATCTCATTAAAGGCGCTAAGCCTTGCCAAATCGGCGCATGGAGATCGTTTGCCTGCGCAGCGCGGCGCTTGGGCCTATACGCTCGGCGTCCTGCTTACATTTTCAATATTGGCTGGCGTTTTAATTATTTTCAAAGCTGCGGGTGCGCAGATTGGATGGGGCTTTCAATTGCAATCCCCAAAGGTTGTGGGTGTGTTGGCGCTTTTGCTCTTTGTTATTGGATTGAACTTGCTTGGCCTCTTCGAAATTGGCTCGCGCTTGCAAGGGGTCGGCGGTGGTTTGGCCTCGCGCGGCGGAATGTCAGGCTCTTTCTTTACGGGTGTTTTGGCCGTCATTGTTGCTACCCCCTGCAGCGCACCCTTCATGGCGAGTGCTGTCGGTTATGCGTTGGCTCAGCCCGCGCTTACGACTTTGATTGTTTTCTTGTCGCTCGGTTTGGGTTTTGCTCTACCATTTCTGCTGTTCGGATATGTACCGGGTCTGCTCGCAAAACTACCTAAGCCGGGACCTTGGATGGAGACATTCCGGCAGGTGCTCGCGTTTCCCATGTTCGCCGCGGCAATCTGGCTAGTCTGGGTTCTAATCTTGCAGGCTGGCGCCAATGGGGCAGGATTATTACTGATTGCTATGCTGCTCGCAGGTTTTGCCATTTGGTTACACCGCCGCGGCTCGGCTGCGTTAAAAGGTCTTTCGCTTATGACGGCCATTGCGGCGCTGGTCTTGCCATTGACGCTGTCCACGGGGGTGGCCAGGGACGCGGCAGGCGTGAAGACTGCCAGCCTTGAAACTGAAATCTGGTCCCCCGAACGCGTCGCAGAATTACGGGCAGAAGGGCGTCCCGTCTTTGTTGATTTTACAGCCGCTTGGTGCGTCACCTGTAAGGTCAATGAACAACTTGTCCTGAAAACCGAACGCACACAGGCATTGTTTGAGCGAACGAATACGGCTTTCTTGATTGCGGATTGGACAAGTAGGGATGCCAAAATCGCAGCGGAATTGGAACGTTATGGCCGCGCAGGTGTGCCTTTATATCTGGCCTATCCCAAATCTCACAAAGATGTTATAGGATTAGTGTTGCCACAAAACCTAAGTTTCGGCGTATTAGAAGACATGTTCGAAGAATAATTCACGATGACGGAGATTAAAATGAAGACCCTTTTTGCAGCTACAGCGACCCTCGCGCTTCTGGCGACGGCCACAACGGCGTCCGCTAAAATTTCGAATGGGACAAATGTTACAGATATGACTGTGACAGATTCGAATGGAACACAGCATAATCTGGCAGATTTTAAAGGTAAGCGCGTCGTTCTTGAATGGACGAATGATGGTTGCCCCTATGTGCAAAAACACTACGACACGGATAATATGCAAACACTTCAGAAAGAGGCGACACTGGGTGATGATACGGTCTGGTTGTCAATTATTTCTAGCGCGCCTGGCAAACAAGGTTATGTCTCAGGTGAGGACGCAAATGAGCTAACGACGTCTCGCGGCGCGGCGCCGAGCGCCGTCGTTCTCGACCCTGCTGGCGAGATGGGAAAGACATTTGCAGCTAAGACAACACCACATATGTATATCATCGATGAAGGCGGCACGCTCGTCTATCAGGGCGCGATTGACGACAATTCTTCCGCGCGTAAATCGACGGTTGCTGGCGCGAAAAACTATGTCCGCGCGGCAATGTCTGATCTTGATGCAGGCCGACCGGTAGCTGTCTCTGATACGGCGCCCTATGGCTGTTCGGTTAAATATGGCAGCTAAGCCGTAAAGTAAGTTTAAGTTTAAGGCCCGCTTCCCAGCGGGTTTTTTATTGGGCGGTATTTAGTTTGAGCTTTGTCATCCGAGTTCAAAATTATGAACGGTCTGGACGATGTTCAAGAGCAGTTTGAACAGTAATCATCGTTTATAGTCACCAGACTTTCCACCTGTTTTCGAAACCAAGCGAAGGTCAGAAATTGTCATATTCTTATCGACCGCTTTTAACATATCATAGAGTGTTAGACAGGCTGTAGAGACAGCTGTGAGAGCTTCCATTTCAACGCCGGTTTTTCCATCCGTTTTAACAAGGCCAGTCACTGAAAACCCAATGCTCTCTTTTAAAGGTACTATTTGAAGCTTAACTTTCGTTAGGGGAAGCGGATGGCATAGCGGGATGAGGTCTGATGTTTTTTTTGCCGCCATGATGCCCGCAAGTTCTGCGACTGAAACAGGGTCGCCTTTAGGGTTATTATAAGCGAGGTCAAAGGCGGCCTGACTCATCATGACTTTACCCTCGGCCTGCGCCGTTCGCTGGGTGACGGGCTTGTCAGAGACATCAACCATCATTGGCCGACCATCCTTATCCATATGTGTCAGCTTGCTCATGATTCAGATAGCCGAGGTATGAGTTCGACAAGATTGCAGGGTCTGTGACGGCTATCGAGTTGAAAAGAAATGACCTTATCCCATCCATCTTTCACGGCGCCTGTCGAACCAGGCAGGCAAAAGATAAAGGTGTTTTTTGCTAAGCCAGCCAAGGCTCTAGATTGAAGCGTAGACAGGCCAACGGATTTAAAACTCACTTGATGAAAAATAACAGAAAACCCATCTATCGTTTTTTCGAAAAGTGGCGATACAGCTTCAGGCGTAACATCTCGACCTGTTAAACCTGTTCCACCAGACGTAATCACAACGTCAACTTCTGGATCGTCAATGTAAGATTGAACCGTCATTCTGATCAGAGTTACATCGTCTGTTATAACGCTTCGGTCTGCAATATTATGACCTGCGGCTTCAATACGTTCCATAAGGATAGCGCCAGATGTGTCTGTCTCTAACGTACGGGTATCCGAGATAATCAGAAGTGCTATTCGGATAGGTTTGAAAGGGAGATTTTCATCAATACCAAAATTCATTTTATCTCTCTTTTACGCTGGAAAGCTATATCCATCGTTTTGCATCAAGATAGTCTTTTTCGCGCGGTTCGATCCATTTTGAATCGTTCATCGTGATTTCTTTTTTCCAAAAAATAGCTTCTGTTTTTAGGTAATCCATTAAAAAATCAACGGCTTCAAAAGCCTCTCGGCGATGTTTAGACGCTGCTGCAACGAATACAATGGTGTCACCAACGGGTATCTCCCCAATACGGTGTAAGACTTGTAAATCGTCAAGACTCCAACGGGTTTTCGCCTCTAGAACTTTATCTTTAATGTTTTCACGCGTTAAAGGTTCATATGCTTGCAAGAAAAGCGATAGGACAGTTTCAGTTTTACCTTCGGCCCGCACCTGCCCAGAGAAACTTACGACGGCTCCCGCCTCTTGGTTTTTTTGACTGAATGCGTCGAGGCATTTTCCGGCATCAAGAACATAATCGACAATCATTATCCGCCACCAACTGGAGGAAAAAAGGCAATCTTATCAGTGTTGTTGATGCGAAAATTATCTTGCGTCATAGCGTTGTTTACTACGGCGCGAATAGACTTATTTGATAAGGCGTTCGTGTCATAGGAAGAATCCAACCAGGCTTTCAACTTTGCAACTGTTTCGACATCATTTGGAAGGGCTAACGACTGCGTGGAGCCAAAAATATCACTAAGACGGCCAAGAAACTCTAATTCTGCCACCTTCATCCTCCTGTTACAGACATATGGCGTGAGAGGCTTGGTTCTTTTGTTATCAAAAAATCATGCGCTTTAGGTTTATTTTGTAGAGCCATATAAATCGCGTCGTCTAAATTTTCGCCTGACCTTAAAATATGTCTCAAATCTATATAGTCCTCTTGGCCTAAACACATATATATTCGTCCTGTGCAAGTCATGCGGATACGGTTGCATCCTGTGCAGAAATTTTGCGTTAGCGGAGAGATAAACCCAATACGTCCATTCGTTTCCGAGACATGATAATATCTTGCAGGTCCGCCGAGCTTATCATTCGTCACGATTGACGTGAGGTTATATTTTTCTTCTAGCAAAGACCGCGCGGCTTGCATGGGTATAAATTGACGACGCCTATCTTCGCCTGTTTGACCCATTGGCATATTTTCAATCAGGCTCATGTCAAACTCTTGGCTATGTGCCCATCTCATCATATCAGGAATATCAGCGAGGTTATCTGGAACCAGGACCGTATTGATTTTAATTTTAAGTCCGGCTTCTTTTGCGGCTTGAAGACCTTCTAGGACTGATTTTAAAACGTTTCGTCTGGAGAGTTTTGCAAAAACATCCTTATTCAAACTATCCAATGAAACATTAATGCGTTTGAGGCCTATACGAGCAAGACGATCTGCATATTTTGAAAGCTGTGTGGCATTTGTCGTCAACGTTAGCTCTGATAAATCGCTTTTTAAACGCGGCGAGATGTCCTCAAAAAGTGAAATTATATCACGGCGTAAGAGAGGTTCGCCGCCAGTTATTCTTATTTTTCGTATTCCTTTGTCTATGAAGTGATGAGAGAGCTTAGAGAGTTCTTCGAGTGTCAGTAATTCGGATCTTGGTAAAAAAACCATGCGCTCGGCCATGCAATAGGTGCAGCGCAAGTCACAGCGATCTGTAACGGAGAGTCTTAAATAGCTGACATGCCGTCCGAATTTGTCGATCAATGATCCCATTAAAGTTCCGTATTTGAGTTGGCTTCAACCTGTCAATCATTGGAGTCACCCTGTCAGCTCTCCAAAGGGCTTTGTCACGTTAACTGAGCGTGCGGCTGTTTTCATTTAGTTGCCTTCTTAAGCGCCAGCTGAAGCTGTCGCAATTTTCCACTCTGTCTGAGCTTGTTGCCTGAACTTTCGGAGAGTCTTTCTTGAGATGAGGTGGCGTCGATGATTGAAGAG
>CAZNXP010000133.1:0-5887 GCA_964576955.1 uncultured Algimonas sp. | reverse complement strand
GTTTAACGTCGATATGATGGGTGTGCATGGGTTCTTCCAGCGGGATTTGCTGCCACTCTAGCTTTGGCGGTCCCATATCGACAGCAATTTCAAAATCCCCCGCGCGGGTGCAATGGAGCAAGCCATCATTGGTCTCAACAACGCAAGTATCAGTTTTAGCATCGCGCATGAATAACCAAGCCGTGGTGCGGGTTGCATTTCCGCAGGCGTCGACTTCAAAGCCTTTTTGATTGCGGATTTCCATAAAGATATCCGCATCAGGCGATTTCGGCTTGCGCAGGATAACAATCTGGTCTGCGCCTTTTTCGCCCATGACTTTCCCGCCGGGCTTGGCGATTTCAATTGTCTGTGCATCGGACAGCGCAAAACTCGGTGTTTCCCGCGCGTCAAATACGCCAAAGCGGTTGCCCGCGCCGTTCATAATTAAAAATCTCATCTTGCGGCTCATATATGTTCAATTCCTGCGGACGCAAGACACTTGCTGCCTTGCCTCCATGCAAAAACTCCGCTTTACCATTGGTCGGGAAATGCAGGAGAGACCAAATGACCTTGAATAAGTTTTCAAAGACCACACTTTTACTCGGCTCTGCAGCGCTGCTGATGGCGTGTTCGGGCGATAATAACGGAAAAGCTATCGTAGATACAGTGCATGCAGTGCAAAGCCAGACGATAGAGAAGAGATCTCATAAAATGATTGAATATAACAAGGCCGGTCAAACAGATGCTGACCATCTCTACCTCGAAGAGGTGTTGGGAGAGACCGCTCTGAATGAGGTCAAGGCGTGGAATAAGCGCTCATTGGATGAATTAAAGGCGGACAGCCGCTATGACAAATTCTATCAAGACGCGCTCACCATCCTGCAATCCAAAGATAAGATTCCCTATGTGTCCTACCGAAATGGTGAGGTGCATAATTTCTGGCAAGACGAAACCCATGTGCGCGGCATTTGGCGGAAATCTACGCTGGACTCATATCTGTCCGATAAGACTGACTGGGAGACGGTGCTCGATTTTGATAAATTAAGCGCGGATGAAGGCAAAAACTGGGTCTATAAAGGCAATAGCTGTTTGGCGCCTAGCTATGAAATGTGCATCGTCAATCTCTCTGATGGCGGTAAAGATGCTGTCGTTCGGCGCGAGTTTAACACCCGGACGAAAGAATTTGCTAAAGACGGTTTCATCACGGAAGAATCCAAAGGCACAATCGACTGGGTCGATGAAAATACGGTCGTGGTCGGCGTTGATTTCGGCGAAGGCACAATGACGGACTCGGGCTATCCTAGCCAAGCGCGTCTCTGGAGCCGCGGTCAAAACCTCGCAGATGCGGTGATTTTAGGTGAAGGGAAGAAAACTGACGTTGGCTATTGGGGCGGTACATTTGAGCTTTCGGACGGTCGCCGCGAAGTTATTGTCTCTCGCTCCGTTGATTTTTATAATTCGGAAATATTCCATTTCCCGCGTAAAGCAGACGGAAGCGTCGGTGACGTACGCAAATTCCCAATCCCGCAAAAATCGAACCTTGGCTCTGAATTTAAAGGGCAAGTGCTCTTATCTTTGAATGAGGATTGGCGCGGTTTCAAATCGGGCGATTTAGTCAGCTTTGCCTTTGATGATTTTAATGCGGACGGCGAGATTAAAGACGTCCATCTGGTCTATAGCCCAGATGAGAAATCCTCGATGAATGGCTATGGCGCAACCAAGTCTAAAGTTCTGCTGTCCATTTCTCGCGATGTTAAGAGCGCCGCTTATGCTTTTGATTGGGACGGCGCAAAATGGACCTCTGAGAAATTGGACTTTCCGGCCAATGGGACCGTCTCGGTCGGCGCCACGAATGACAAAGAAGATGTTGCCTTTGTCAGTTCCGAGTCATTTCTGACCCCGGACACGCTTTGGACCTATAATACCCAAACAGGGAAAAAGGCGAAAGCTAAGTCTCTGCCGGATTGGTTTGATGCGTCCAATATGGTCAGCGAGCAGTTCTTCTCTACTTCTGCTGATGGGACGAAAGTGCCCTATTTTGTGGTGCGGTCTAAGTCGACGAAACTAGACGGAACCAATCCGACATTGCTTTATGGCTATGGCGGATTTGAGATTTCCCTCAATCCCTCATATTCCGCCACGCGCGGAAAGCTCTGGCTTGAAAATGGCGGGGTCTATGTGCTCGCCAATATTCGCGGCGGCGGGGAATATGGTCCTAACTGGCATCAAGCGGGTTTGAAAACAGACCGCCAGCGCATCTATGATGATTTCATTTCCGTTGCTGAAGATTTGATTGCCAAGAAAGTCACCTCTGCGGCGCATCTCGGCGTCGAAGGCGGATCAAATGGCGGCTTATTGACAGGCGTTATGACGACTCAGCGGCCAGATTTATTTAATGCCGCGATTATTGCTGTTCCGCTCTTGGATATGCAGCGCTTTCATAAGCTTCTGGCAGGGGCGTCTTGGATGGGTGAATATGGCAATCCAGATGACGCGGTTGAGGGCACGTTCCTCCGGTCTATTTCGCCTTATCATAATTTGGACCCGCAAGGCGATTATCCTGAGGTGTTCTTAATAACCTCGACTAAAGATGACCGCGTTCACCCCGGCCATGCGCGTAAATTTGCCAAGCGGATGGAAGACCAAGGCCATGATTTCTTATATTATGAAAATATCGATGGAGGCCATTCGGCTGCTGCGAATTTGAAAGAGACGGCAAATCGTCTGGCATTGCAGCATGTTTATTTGATGCGGAAACTTAAAGACGGAGAGTAGTCCGCGTCAAAATTGAAAATGTTTAAATCCGCCAAACCCAGCTTTGGCGGTTTTTTACTGCGCAGATTTGCGGTTTTGAACGTCTCTAGCTTTACTTTTTGCGAGCTTTGTCGTTGAAGCATGGACATGCGCGGCATTCGTCATATCACTGCCTATTTTGGGCCCATTCTATTAGCGCTCTTACTTTTGGTGTTTGGAGGCTTGCCGCTTTATGCGCAGGAGGCTCAAAATGCGGCGGCGCCTATTTTCACGGCTCAAACCCTTGAAGACCGAATTGAGATCATTGAGGCGGATGCGGATCTTTCAGACGAGCAAAAAACGCAGATTTTAACGTCCTTAAAAACGGCAGGCGACCGCCTCGCTGAAGCCACGCGGCAATCTGAAAAACGGGCGCAATTCATCGCCGCCGTTGAAAATGCTGACGCGCTTCAAGCTGAATTAGACGCGGAACTGAAGGCGGCCCAAGAGACCTTAAGCGCGCAGGTTGAACCCTTGCCAGACATGATTGGGGACGGCGCCTTGATTGCACTGGAAAAGGAGTTGCGAGAAAAGGTGTCTGATCTGTCGGCTACCGAAACGCAGCTCCAAGGCCTGCAAGACACACTTGATACGCTAGGCGCGCGCGAAGTTTCCGCGCCTGAAGAATTATCAGAAGCTCGGACAGCTTTGAGCGATTTGCAATTGCGGCTCAACGCGCTCGGAGACGGAGAGTTGGAAGCCGTCTCAAATGCGCGCCGAACAGAAATTCAAGCGCGGCTTTGGTACAGGCGAAATCAAATTCAATCGCTTGAACAGGAAATTTCTACTCTCGCATCGCGGCAAAATCTAATATCTGGGCGTCGCGCTATTGCGGATGTTCGAACCAAAATTTTGCAGCGAGATGTCGCGCGTATTGGCTCAAAAACTGGGGAAACTCGCGTGGAGGAAGCGCGCGATTTACGCAATAGAATTGCCGCGCTTATTGAACGCTCTGACACGAGCCATCCGGTGGTTGAAAAATTTGCAACTGGCAATTTAGACTTAGCAAACCAAATTATCCAAATCGAGGCTGAAGGTCCCATCGTTTCTCAAGCGACCGCTTCCGTGCGCGGCCGCCTTGTTGATGTTGAAAATGATTTGAGCGCGGCTAGTAAACTTGTTGAGCAGGGCCGCCTAGACCGCGAGGCAGGTGAGACATTGCGCCGTTTAGGCAACCAACTCGAACCTCTTGCAGTCATTCGCGCAGACATGCGCGCAACGCAAAAGCGTCTGTCTCAAGCTTATCGCGAACGGATTATTGCGCAGGAAGATTTACGTGACTTGCCGCTAAGCGTGAATGATTTGGATGAATTTGTGGTGACTGAAAGCGTAGATCTACCGCCTTTTTCAGACCTTTCTGAAACGGATAAGGCGACGCTTTCTACGATTTTGGATACGCGCAGAGATTTACTGCGGCAAATTTCCACGGCGTCGAACACACGTGTGACGACTATATCGGAGTTGCGGACAGTCCAAACTTCTTATTTGGAACAGACAAAGAGCCTTAGAACACTCTTAGATGAGAATTTGCTTTGGGTAAGATCAATTCCAGCCGTTGATCTTTCTTTTTTGGGCAAGGTGGGAAGCGGCGCATTAAATCTGTTTTCGCCAAAAAATTTCGATTTCGCCTTAACTGAATTATTGCGAATGTTCCGGAGCGGTTTTCTTTTGGTTCTCATATTTTTAAGCGCCGCGGGATTGGTTTTACGTTTGCGCGGCGATTTATGGGAAGATGTTGTCCGTCGGTCAAAATTAGTAGGGCGAGTGCAACAAGATACAGCCTGGCATACCCCTGTTGCGATTGGCGCAGGTATTTTCCATTCTCTACCCTTAGCTCTAATCTTTTTACTCATTGGACTGCTCTATAATGCGTCAGAACGACCTGAACGCTTGATACAGGGCTTAGCTAATGGTTTCATTTACTTGAGTATTTTCACAATTGTTTGCGGCGCTTGGATTAGGTGGGACCGCAAAGATGGTTTGTTTGATGCGCATTTCAATGTGTCTGATGGATTGCGGCAAGCCATTGGCTCAAACCTACGTTGGTTTGTCCCGTTCATGGGGGTCGCGTCATTCTGCCTCGCCATTACATATAGAATGCCGGAACCGGAAATTGCCCAAGGGTTTTCAGTTTTTGTCTTTCTCCTAACGAGCCTGTTGTTGATGATATTCGCGGCCCGAATTCTTTGGGCCAAAGGGGAGGAACTTTTTGCCGCCGATAAGTCAGAGTCTCTCTTTCTACGTTTTCGCACGTTAATAGCGCTCGTCACGATTGGCATCCCTCTGGTTATGATTGGGCTGACATTGACAGGATATTATGAGAGCGCGAATGCGCTGAATTTCCGCATGTTTATGACGGCGCCTTTGGTTTTGGTGACCTATGTTATTCACGGGGCTATTCGCCGCGCGATTGTTGTGGCGCAGCGCCAGCTTAAATATCGTCAGGCATTAGAGCGCCGCGATTTAGAGTTGGCCGCGCGCCGCCAAAAAGAAGCAGCAGAAGAACGCGGCGAAGAGGTCCCGCCTCCGCCGCCAGTCGATACAGAAAAAATCGATGTGACGACTCTGACGCAGCAGACGTCGAAATTAGTTCAAACCATTGTTCTTTTAGTCTTTGCGGGCTTGCTTTGGATGATTTGGTCATCGCTCCTACCGGCCTTGTCGATTTTTGACGGGTTTGAGGTTTGGACAATTAAAGACGCTGCGCGAGATGTGGACGGCGCGCCAATCGACCGCATTATTTCGCTCTGGGATTTGCTGCAATCTCTCGTCATTCTGGCTTTGACTTTTATTGCCGCGCGGAATTTCCCAGGCTTTTTGGAGATATTCGTTCTCAACCGTTTGGGCGTGGATGCTGGCACTCGCTATGCTATCACGAAAGTGCTCGGATATGTCATTATTGCGGCCGGCGTGATTATCGGATTTGAGCAACTTGGCCTGCAATGGTCACAACTCAAATGGATAGCGACAGGTCTCTCCGTCGGTATTGGTTTTGGCCTTCAGAAAATTATTGCGAACTTTATCTCGGGTTTGATTATCCTATTTGAACGCCCCATCCGGATTGGCGATTATGTAACAATCGGAGATCAATCTGGAACCGTCAGCCGAATTAAAA
>CAZNXP010000132.1:0-5904 GCA_964576955.1 uncultured Algimonas sp. | reverse complement strand
GCGCAAAGCGGTCAATTGGCTGAACAGTTGAAGGTGTCATTGGACGCGCTTGATAGTTTTGAGCGGATTAAAGCGCGCCGTTTAGCCGCAAAAGCTGAAAAAGCGCTTCAGCGTAAAACAGGCTAAGCCCTATTAAATCGGGGATGCAAAAAGACGGCTCCAATGGAGCCGTCTTTTTTATGCGCTATGCTCTGTGAAGATGGTTTGCGTGAAAATCCATTAGGATTCAGCTGTCTAGAGAACTTTGGGCGGGCAGCCTAGCTGTCCCCGTCTTCAACCCAAGCATAGAGATCAGAAAAGCCAGATCCATCTGCAATCTGTTCCCACGCCTGCGCATGTTCATCCTCGCCGGCGCCATTAAAGGAAGGCTGCACAAAGAAAAATGCTGCCATAACAGCCATAGCTGCGATACCCGCAATCGACCACCATGGCCGCCGCGAGAGCGTATCATTGGCGGGTTCCGCCTTTTCCGCTGCGGCTAAAATCTGCGCCGATAATTGATTTCGGACAGCAGGCGCTGGGTTTGATTTTAAAAGTGTATCTAAGTCAGTCATTGTCTCACACTTTCTTTCTCTGGCAATAAACTAAATTTCAATGCGGCTTTGGCGCGGGAGAGCAAGCTCTCATAGGCTTTTTCTTTAATGCCTAATATCGCGGCCCCGTCTTTCTGACTTTGGTGCTGATAATAGGATAAAACAAGGGCTGCGCGTTGCCGTTCGGGGAGGTTAAGAATAGCGTTTTGTACCCGCTCAGAGGTCTCATTGCGAATAAGTGCAATATCAGCGCCTATGGCGGGATCTATTTTTTCAGGCACGAGATCCGTATAAATCGGGCGCTTGCGGCGTTTGTCATCAATACAGAGACGCGTCGCAACACGTCTCATCCATGTTAAAATAGTGGCATTGCCATTTTCGTCCCATTTGGGCGCAGCCTGCCAAAACCGTAAAAACGTTTCTTGCGCGATATCTTCCGCTTGCGAACGGTCACCCGTCATGTGCCAAGCCAGCCCGTGCAGCCTATCCAAATGCCTGTCCATTAAGGCGGCTAAAGCCGAGGACTGTCCTGCCCGTAATCCGGGCAGGAGGTCGATATCAGGGTCGCGGGCCAGCACTTAGCGACGAAATTTAAAGCCGCGTTTGCCTTTACGCTTCCGGCCTTCGCCTTCGGTCAAAACACCATCAGCATTGGCATCCATACGCGTGAAAAGCTGCTCAGATATAGCCATATACTCGTCCAAAGAGACTAAGCCGTCGCCATTGGTGTCCATCTGTGGACGCTCGGCGCGCTTTCCGCCGCGCTTACCTTTACGGCCGCCGCGTTTGTCTCCAATCTCAGCTTTCATGACTGTGCGTTCGGCGTCGCTCAGCGAGCCGTCAAGATTGGTGTCATATTTCTCCATGAATTCCTTGCGGCGGGACTCCATCTGCGCCTTGCGCGCCTCCATGTGGACTTTGCGCTTTTCATTGCCGGCGCTCATCTCGTCGCGGGACAGTAAGCCGTCGCCATTTGTATCGAGCTTGGCAAAGCGTTGATCCTGGTGATTTTGAACAGCCGTGTCTTTTTGAGCTTTGCGCTCTTCTTCGCTTAGGAAGCCGTCATTATTCGTATCAGTCGCATAGAAACGAGATTCTGCGGCCTGTGTGAATTCGGCTTTAGAAACTTGACCATCTTGGTTCAGGTCAGCTTTTGGGCCAGCTGCGATAAGGATTGCGGCGCCAGAGGCGAGCAAGAGGGTTTTGATTAAGGTACGTGACATAAAGTGTCTCCTTCAAGGGGTTAACACTAATATACACGGTCCAAGGAGGCAAATCCTTCGCAAATCCTCAGTTTTTAGGCTGTCGCGCGCTCAGCTACATGATGACGCATTTGTTCGAGCAGGCGCGTCTCTATGTGTAAATCCCCAGAATGACCCCCATAAAAGGGCGGGGCACCTAAATACTCGCGTATCGTCTCAGACAGCATGAGCGCCGTTTCTACGGCCTCCGATTTCTGGCCAGTGGAAAGAATGAACGGATCAAAATTTGGGGTTCGGCGGCGCGCCGCATCCACCATCCAATAGGCCCGCATAAATTGATCACCGTCCGTGTCATAAGATATGACGGATAAATCTGAGGCTTGGCCAAGCTGTACATGACCTGTTTCGCAGCCCGCGCTCGGCACGACAAATATCCAATCATAGGAGAGGGACATTGCGGTGATGAGACCCATTGCGGCCACTAGGCCGCCGTCACCTATGGCTGCAGCCGTGAAATGTTCATTGGAGGTCACATAAAGCGCATCTTGCAGCGACGCTGCTTTTTCAATGACGTCAGTTAATGTACGGGCATAGATAATCCCGGCTTGGTTCATCAAGCTCCCGTCAACCGCGTCTAAGATCAGAACGGTTTCACCTAGGCTCGCGGCTTTGCGGCCTAATTTTAAGGCGAAGTCACAAGTGTCCTCACCCTTACCGCTCGCTGTAAACAAGCTGACAAGCCGGCAGGCCGGATCATAGGAGACCGGTTTAATCCCGCCTTTTTCGGACGCGGAAGTTGTCAGATTGAATTGGGGCATATCGCCCTTTCGCATTCGCCTAATTTAAGTCGGGTCTTTGCCCGTTTGATATAGCTTTAGCGCCTGCGCCCTAAGGTTTGACGAAGAAGCGTGGTAAATGTCGATTAATTTCAGATTGCCAAATCCTTAAATGCGGCAAGTGATGAGCGCTTTACGCATAAAAAAACCGCCTCGTGATTTCGCGGGGCGGCTTTTTTGAAATCTGTAAGATGTCCTAGCGGTATTGCTGAACGCGTGTTGTTCTTAATCCGGCAATGCCGTGGCTTTCAATCGAGCGCTGCCACGCCATAAATTCTTCTGCAGACAGGCCGTAACGTTCTAAAGCACCGTCCAGCGTTAGGAGACCGCCGCGAACCGCTGCGACGACTTCTGCCTTACGACGTATAACCCAACGCACCGTATTCGGCTTTGGGAGATCAGCCAGTGTAAGGGGGGTCCCCTCTGGTCCGATAACGACGTTTTCTCGTTTTATTTTACGTTCAACCATTACTCTTATGCCCACTCTTGTGATCTTTTAAATTTGACCCACATTGTTCTGCCATTGTGTATGGCTGAAGGGTCTTAAAAACAGTTTAACTGGACCTAAAAAAAATGTTTAAATACAAACGTTTACGAAGGTTAATGGAATCGGAATTATCGTTAATAATCCTTTACACGTATCGGCACCGACTTGATTCTATTGAGTCTTTTGGCAGCACAGCCTGCGGCCTATGTATCGACTTGGGACAAAGCGCCCCCTATATCGCCCGTAAATTAAGCTGATTTTTTTTGGAAATGATGGCAAAAGACTCGAAAAATCGAAGAAATTCGCTCGGATTCGAGAAATCTGAGGGCGAAACGCGGGTTGTCGTCGCCATGAGCGGCGGGGTGGATAGCTCTGTCTGCGCGGCGCTTTTGGCCCGTGAGGGCTATGAGGTCATTGGCGTGACCTTACAGCTCTATGATCACGGGGCCGCTATTCAAAAAGCTAAGGCCTGTTGTGCGGGCCAAGATATATATGACGCCAAGCGCGTGGCGGAGATGCACGGCTTCCCGCATTATGTTTTGGATTATGAGAGCAATTTTCGCGAGAAAGTCATTGATGATTTCGCAGATACCTATCTGAAAGGCGCAACGCCTATTCCTTGCGTGCGCTGTAACCAGACCGTCAAGTTTAAAGACCTGCTAGAGGTCGCAAAGGATTTGGGCGCAGACTGCATGGCGACAGGCCATTATATAAAGCGGGTTGAGGGTGAAAATGGGCCTGAGCTTCACCGAGCTTATGATGGGGGGAAGGACCAATCCTATTTCCTTTTTGCAACAACGCGCGATCAATTGGATTTCCTGCGCTTTCCGCTCGGACATATGGACAAGACGGAAACGCGGCGATTGGCGGTGGAGCTGGGCCTGAATGTGGCGAGCAAGCCCGATAGTCAGGATATTTGTTTTGTGCCGACGGGAAAATATACGGATGTGATTGAAAAGATCCGTCCAGACGCCGCGAAGCCCGGCGATATCGTGCATATGGACGGCACGGTGTTGGGGAAGCACCGCGGCATCATGTATTACACGATTGGGCAAAGGCGCGGGTTAGGGCTGAAAGACGGCTCTGGCGCGGACCCGCTCTTCGTTGTGGCGATTGATGCCGAAACGCGGCAGGTCATTGTCGGCCCGCGTGATGCGCTCGAGCGCGATACGCTTTGGCTGGAAGATATGAACTGGCTGGGCGAGGGGAGTTTTGGCGCGCATTTGGACGGCACGAAAATCCGCGTGAAAGTGCGCTCAACCCGTCCGCCTGCACCAGCGCAGATAAAGCTCATTGGCAATGAGCTCGCCGTTGTGTTGGAAACATCCGATATTGGCCTCTCGCCTGGGCAAGCCTGCGTGTTTTACGAGGACCGGAATGATGCGGCCCGTACATTAGGCGGCGGCTGGATTACGCGCACGGCTTAGCAAGCTGTAAATTACAACCCCGTAACTAGCCCTCCACACAGATATTGCCTAATGCATCGGCTTAAACCATAAATGGAGGGTCCTATGGCCGTAATGAAAACAATTGAAGTGATGAGCGAGAGCAGCAAGTCATTTGAAGACGCAATTGAAAACGCTGTTGAGCGGACAGGTAAAACTGTGAAAAATATCCGCTCCGCTTATGTCAATGAAATGTCGACATCTATCAAAGGCACGAAGATCGCCAAATATCGCGTAAATGTGAAGATCACTTTTGAAGTTGGCGCGTAATTCACACGCTTAATATCTTGAATATTATTGTAAGGCCGCGCAGTTAGACTGTGTGGCCTTTTTTATAAGCCCATTTTTACAGGCCCCGATTTATAGGCAAAGGAATTCGCAATGGATAATAATACCGTTTTTATTGTGACGGGCGTATTGGCCGTTGTTGCTGTCTTATTATTTATGCGCTCAAGCTCCTCTCGGTCTTTGACCGAGCAAAAGCGGATTGAAGTCCAACGAAAACGCGCCGCCATCATTGCGAAACGCAAAGCCGAGGCTGCAGAGGCAGAGGCCGCTGCCGAAAATTCGGCTAAAGAGTAATTTGCCGCATGAAAGTGTAAGGTCACCGAGATGCTAACTTTCATTCTTCTTTTTGGGTTTGGGGCAATTTGCGCTGGGGCTTACGTGGCTTATGACAATAACCGGACCCGAAAAGAGAAGCTTGCGAAAATTCAACGTGAATTGGCGCGACGTGAGGCGGCGCAGGCCGCAAAGGAAAGCGCAGACACGCAAAAATAATCCCGGAATCGAGCCTAACTCTTACTGGTAATTCTACGTCTTCATAGATAAGTTTCGCGCAAAATTTATTGAAAGGCTACATCATGTCCGCAAACTCCGTTGTTATCGTTGGTCTTGCCAGAACGCCAATGGGCGCGTTCCAAGGCGCATTTTCCACTGTCACTGCGCCGCAGCTCGGCTCTGCCGCGATTAAGGCGGCTTTAGAAGAAGCGAAAGTTGACGGCACAGATGTCGACCAAGTTCTCATGGGCTGCGTGCTTCCTGCGGGTCAGGGCCAAGCGCCTGCGCGCCAAGCCGCGCTCGGGGCAGACCTACCGCTCTCTGCAGAAGCCACCACTGTCAATAAAATGTGCGGCTCGGGCATGCAGGCCGCGATTATGGCGCATGACGCGATTAAAGCGGGCTCTATCGATATCGCCGTTGCGGGCGGTATGGAGAGCATGACCAATGCGCCTTATCTACTGCCCAAAGCGCGCGGCGGTATGCGCATGGGCGACCAGCAAGTTGTCGACTCTATGATGTATGATGGATTGACCGATGCCTATGCAGGCGGGGCGATGGGCGTTTTCGCCGATGAGATTGCCTCCGAATATCAATTCACCCGCGAGCAGCAAGATGCCT
>CAZNXP010000131.1:0-5979 GCA_964576955.1 uncultured Algimonas sp. | reverse complement strand
ACGCATTATAGGTCGTATCAATTCCGCCAATTCCAGAGCCCAGAATGACGCCAGCTCTCTCGGCCTGCTCATCCGTTTCAGCTTTCCAGCCAGAATGTTCAATGGCTTCATCTGCTGCGGCAATGGCATAAAGTATAAAATCGTCAATACGCTTACGGTCGCGTTGGCTCATGACGGCATCGGGGTCAAAGACGCCCGGCATCTCAGGCGAGCCGCCAGCGCGGCCATCTACCCGAGGAATGACAGCAGCGACCTTGCAAGCAAGATCGCTGACGTCGAAATGTTCAATACGGGAGGCTCCGGATTTACCCGCGAGCAAGTTACTCCAGGCTGTTTCAACACCACAGCCAACGGGAGAGACAAGGCCTAAGCCTGTGACAACCACCCGTCTCATAGCGAAAAGCCCTAGCCAGCTTTATCAGAAATGAACTTTACAGCATCGCCAACTGTCTGAATGTGCTCTGCAGCGTCATCAGGGATTTCAATATCGAATTCTTCTTCGAAAGCCATAACCAGCTCAACTGTATCGAGCGAGTCAGCACCTAAGTCGTCAATAAAGTGGGCGTTCATCGTTACTTTAGCTTCTTCAGCGTCGAGATGTTCCACAACCATCTTTTGCACGCGTGCGAGTACGTCTGACATATGTATTCCTTATAGTCTTTGCCGGAGATAATTTTCCGGCGGTTACGAGCGAGAGATGGGGCAGTCTACCCCGATTTCAACCCCTGACACCCTATCGAAGGCGACCTAGCATAGGGATTAAGACGTGCCTAGAGCTTTCATAACCCTCTTACAGGCCTGAAAAACAGCCCAAAACTGTTCTAAATCATAGCCATGCCGCCGTTTATATGGAGCGTTTGCCCCGTCACATAGGCCGCTTCATCAGAGGCTAAATAAAGGGCACCTGCCGCAATATCACCGCCTTCTCCCAGCTTTGCCGCAGGGATTCGGGACAAAGTTGCCTCTTTCTGAGCGTCATTTAGCGCATCCGTCATAGGGGAGCGGATAAAGCCAGGAGCAATGCAATTGACGGTAATTCCCCGAGACGCAACTTCTTGCGCGAGGGATTTAGAGAAGCCAATCATGCCAGCTTTAGACGCCGCATAATTCGTTTGTCCCGGATTTCCTGTCACGCCGACAATGGACGTAATGCCGATAATTCGGCCTGAGCGGGCTTTCATCATCGGGCGCAAACAGGCTTTGGCTAGCCTGAAATAGCTCTCCAGATTGATTGTTATGACATCATCGAAATCCGCCTGTTTCATCCGCATCAAAAGCCCGTCCTTCGTGATGCCTGCATTGGCAATCAAAATATCAATCGGGCCGCCCAAAGCCTCCGCAGCTTGCCCCGGCAATGCATCAACCGCGTCGCCGTCGGAGAGGTTACAGGGCGTTACCGCTGTTCTGTCGCCAAGCTCTGCTGCTAGGCCTGCCAATTTTTCGGCGCGAGTCCCCGACAAGGCGACATGCGCGCCTTGTTTATGCAGAAGACGGGCAATCTCGCCGCCTAGCCCGCCCGTTGCGCCTGTGACCAAAGCGCGCTTTCCTGTCAAATCGAACATAATCTATCCCTTAATTTTCGCCGCAAAAGCTTCGAGCGCTTCGGGACTATCGAGTTGATTGCCATCAAGGCCTTTTACAATGCGGCGAAGCATTACCGTGAGGACTTTTCCGCAGCCCGGTTCTGCCAGCGTATCAATGCCGCCTTCACCGGCCATCCATTCCACGCTTTCACGCCATCTTACGCGCCCGGTCACCTGTTTGACCAGATCTTCTCGTAAGTCATCAGGGTCAGAGATCGGACGGGCTTGTATATTATTCACCACGGGCACAAGCGGCGGCAACATTGTATGGTCTCCCAAGGCTTCTCGCATCGCATCTGCGGCTGGCTGCATGAGGTCACAATGAAACGGAGCGGAGACATTCAGCATCATGGCCTTTTTGACGCCTGCGTCCCGCGCGGCCTGAGCCGCGGCTTCGACAGCATCTTTTTCGCCCGACAAGACTATCTGGCCTGTCGCATTATCATTTGCCATTTGCACAATTCCAGCCTTAGACCCTTCCGCACAGGCGGCTTCCGCGTCTTCCACACTCGCACCCAAAAGCGCGGCCATCGCCCCGAGCCCGACAGGCACAGCGGCCTGCATGGCTTCACCGCGAATACGAAGAAGTTTCGCCGTATCTGTAATTGTTAGCGTTTTTGCGGCCGCCAGCGCAGAATATTCACCAAGACTATGGCCTGCTACAAATGCGGCGTCGGTCACCTTCACGCCAAATTCGGCGTCCAAAGCCTGCATAGCAGCGAGTGAACAGGCCATCAAAGCGGGTTGTGTGTTTGACGTCATTGTCAAATCGGATTCGGGTCCATGCCACATCAAATCAGACAAATTCTGCTCCAAAGCGGAATCAACCTCCTCAAAAACTGCCCGAGCGGACGGAAATGCCTCAGCGAGCGATTTTCCCATGCCGACAAATTGACTGCCCTGTCCCGGAAAAATGAATGCGAATGCCATATGGTCCTCATAATCTACGAATGCGTAAGCTAGGCTATCTGGCCCTAGGGTCAATCCGCTTTTGGCAATTTCGGCCTTCATTTTTAACAGAATTTCATGCTGAAAGCCGAATACGTTAAGTCGCTGTTAACCAAGGTTAACTACCGCGTTGGATGTGACGTCGGGATTTGAGAGTGGATAAAATGGCATTTTTCCGGAAACCAAAAAAAGCAAAAGACACTGGACGGATCGGCCGGGCCGCTGGAGAGGGCTTGAGCAGTCAAGCCAAATGGGACGAATTGGAGCGACTAGTAAATTCGGATGCCGAGCCTTCTGAGACATCTGGCGCGACCGCAGATTACGCCGAAGACTACTCAGATGAAAGCTTGGGAAGTTCAAGACGAGGTTTAGACCTCAAAGCCGAAGATTTACGTGACGCAAAGCCTTCAACATTCGCTTCAGACCTAAGGGTCGACCTGCCTGACGATATTGAATTTGAAGATGTTACTTCGCCAAGCCCGCAAAGTAGACCCCAACCAAGCATCGACGCTATGATGCCATCAGAACATTTTGAAAGAGACACCATGTCTGACCCGCGAACAGAACCCGGTGCCTCAGCCCAGTCAAAGGCGCAAGACGAAGATTATCTTCCGCCTCATCCAGGCGCGGACCGTCCTGATCGGGCAGATATTGGCACGATGCGGTTAGATGTCGCGCGTATTTCAGCCGATATTCAAAGCGGCGAAGAACTCTACCGCCGCGCCCAGCAAAGAATTGAAAACCTTACGAATTTCGTAGAGCGGGCTGAGGTTGATTTCTCAATGCTCAACCGGCTTGAGCCTGAAAACCGCCGCCTGAAAGCCCGGAATCGTACAATTCAGCGTGAAATCGACTCCAACATACAAAAAATGGACGTCCTCCGCGCGGATCTAGAGGACCGCGAGCTTAGGTTAGCAGAAAAAACGCGGGTCTATGAATCGACACTCGGAAAACTATCCGCTGCGCAAAAGTCGTTACAAGAATACGAACGCGCGCTCCATGATACTCGCGGAAGTTCCGACCGGAATGCGCTCAAATCAGAGCGGCTTCAAACTTCGCTAGACGTAGAACGCCGTGAGAACGAAGTCCTGCGTAGCCGCGTCACCGAAATCGCCACAGAAATGGAAGCCAAGAAAACGGCCTATATTGAAGCCAAAAAGGTTGCAGATAGCCTCGCACAGGATTGTTCGGATTTCCGTCAACAAGCTGAAACGGCAGAAAAAGACGCAGATGCACTGCGGAAAAGCCTGACAACGGCCCAAACGCAAAATAATGCCATGAAGGCGGAAATGATTAGCCTGCACGAAGATATTCGGGCGTTCAAAACACAATCCGAATTCTCAATCATCAGCCGCGAAGACGAAATGACGGCGCTGCAACAGCAAGTCAGCCTGCTGACCAAACAATTGGAGATAAAAGACGAAATTCTTCAAAATGCAGCCCGTGACGTTCAAGACCTGCGCAAAGTCCGTACCGCGCAAGACCTTGAGCGCGAACGATTGGAATCGCAAATTGAAACGCAGGCCTATCAATTGGATCAGGCCAATTCGGAGCTATTAAAGTCAAAGCAGGATGTGACCGACTTTGACCGCCGCTACCGCGACGTTGCAACGGCCCTATCAGTCGCGCAGGCCCGCCGCACGCCAACCCAAACGGTTGAAACACCAGATATCCAGCCGCTCCCGCCCAAGACGACGGCAAAGGCCCCAGCAAAGACTAAGGCTAAAAAGCAGGCGCCTAAAGCAAAGGCCAAACAGCCCAAAAGTGATGATGAGCTATCGGAACTCTCAAGCGAGGACGTCAATGAGCGCATCGTCGATTTCCGCCTCGGCCTGAGAAACGACCTCACTTAAACGCCTTTTCGGCTTACATCCCGGTTTAATACAGCTTTTCGCTAGACAAACCTCCCCGTTTCCCTTAGTCGGCGCGCTTCACCGGATGACGGTGGAGTCCGGGCTGTTCCGGGTCGCTCCATCCATCAGATGATTGCCCCACCTTCTCGGGCGCATCTGCCGTCATCTTTAGTCTGAAGGACTGCTAAATGTCTCTTTATGAGCATGTCGTGATTACACGGCCGGACATTTCTACGAACCAAGTCGAAGAATTCGTCCAATCCCTTGCATCTAAGATCGAAAATATGGGCGGCACCGTCGAAGGTGCTGAATATTGGGGTCTGCGCAATCTGGCTTACCGCATGAATAAGAACCGCAAGGCGCATTATTCTCTGCTGAAGGTCAATGCCAATCCTGATGTGATCCATGAAATCGAGCGGACCCACCGCATCAATGAAGATATCTTGCGTTACATGTCGATTCGCGTTGACGAGTTTAGCGAAGACCCTTCTCCTATCCTTAAAAAGCGCGAAGAGCGTAAACGTAAAGATCGGAACTAAATCATGGCTGCAAAAGACCAAATTAAAATCGAAAACCTGCCGTCGCGTTCGGGCTTCCGTCGCCGCCGCAAGGTTTGTCCATTCTCTGGCGATAATGGCATTAAGATTGATTATAAAGACCCGAAAATGCTCCAGCGTTATATGTCTGAAAAAGGCAAAATCGCGCCGGCGCGCATCACTGCGGTCTCTCACAAAAAACAGCGTGAGTTGGCCCGTGCCATCAAACGCGCACGCTTCTTGGGCCTTCTGCCCTATGAAGTGAAGTAAGGAAGGAGAACGACCATGGAAGTGATCCTTCTTGAACGTATCGAAAAGCTCGGCAATATGGGCGACGTTGTAAACGTCAAACCCGGTTTTGGCCGTAACTTCTTGCTCCCGCAGGAAAAAGCCCTTCGTGCGACAAAAGCCAATCTCGCCCGTTTCGAAGCGGAGCGTGAATATCTTGAGCAGCGCAATGCTGAGAACCGCGAAAAAGCCGCCGCTGATGGCGCGAAACTCGACGGTGCCAAAGTTATCCTCATCCGCAAGGCTGGCGACACAGGCAATCTGTACGGCTCTGTCTCGGCTCGCGACATCGCGGAAAGCCTCGAAGATAAAGGCGTGAAGCGCAATATGATCGTGCTCGAACAGCCGATTAAAGCGCTTGGCCTGCACGGCGTGAAAGTCAAACTTCACCCCGAGGTCACCGTTGATATCGAAGTCAACGTCGCACGCTCCGAAGATGAAGCCGAACGCCAAGCCAAAGGCGAAGACGTTATCGCCGCCGCTATGGCCGAAGAGAAAGCCGATATGGCCGAAGCCAATGCCGAACGCGCAGCCAATGCTGTGTCTATGTTCGAAGGCGACGCGCCAGACGAGTTTGTTGCGCCAGACGCCGATGCGGAAGAGGCTGCGCCAGCTGAAGAGGCCGCAGCGGAAGCGTAAGCGCTCTCGCAAATCTAAATTCAGACCCTGCCCTGTGCACACCGCACGCGGCAGGGTTTTTTATTGGGCGATTATCGGCGGATTGAGATGTCATGCGGTCAAGCGGGAGCGCTCGCTGCCCATCATCCTTAT
>CAZNXP010000130.1:0-6008 GCA_964576955.1 uncultured Algimonas sp. | reverse complement strand
GGGAGGCGGTCTTATTCGCGCCGCCGCCATGCCAGAGCGTGCCGAGGAAAAACAAAACAGACCCTTTTGGCATAATGGCTTTGAGCGCGGTTTTTAAATCGGCCTGCGAAGGGATTTTGTCTCCCCAGAGGTGAGATTGCGGAAGAACCACGGTGGCCCCGTTCTCGTCGGTGAAATCATCCACGGCGATAATTGTCGCGGCGCCAAGCGCGCGGCGCGGACGCGGCCACGGATAAAATCCATCATCATAATGTAGGGGCTGCGCTGCTTCATCGGGGTGGATATTGATGACTTGAAGTTGGGAGAGCAAATAATTGGGTTCAAATATCTTGTCTAATAATCCCAATATCAGGGGGTGCTCCACCATGGGGTTTGCAACATCTGTTTCGGCCATCATGGAATAGAGGCGCTGCGTCGAAAGCCCTTCAAAATTATTACGCCCCGATTCATGTTTAAACCGCGGGAGAACATCGGCTTTCAATGCGTCCATGGCGTCATCTGAAAAGAGTTTTTCAAGAATGATATATCCATTTTCATTCAGCCTTTGCAGCAGGCTCGACAATAACGCGGGGTCTATCTGAGCTTGTGACCCTGCCGTCGATTTATAACGTCCCGTAAGATCAGCGGTGGTAATCGTTGCGGATGTGACTGTGGGCGTTGGCATAGATATTCGGGTCTTTCGCGTTTGGTCTTTAGCCCAAATCCACCATTAACTTCCCAATGGAATGGGTGAAGCTATTGGGTAATATCTCCTGCTCGCCCGTCCATGTGATGTTAGGAAAGCGGGAGAGGATTTGGCGGTAAACCACATCTAGCTGCATATTCGCCACACGCTGTCCCAGACAAACATGAGGCCCAATGCCGAATGCGAGATGGTCTTTGGCATTGCTGCGGTGAATATCGAATGTGTCAGGATTGGGGAAGAGCTTCGGGTCGCGATTGGCCGCGCCGTAATACATCATGACTTTGTCGCCTTCGGCGATTTTCTGTCCACCGAGCTCTGTGTCCATAGTGGCGGTGCGGCGCATATTCATGACGGGGCTGACCATGCGGATGGCTTCATGAGTCATGGCGGGGATAAGGTCTGGGTTGGCCACTAATTCCGCCTTCGCTTTTGGAAATTCCGTGAGCAGGCGCATGGTCCCCGAAATAGAATTTCGCGTCGTGTCATTGCCCGCAAAGACAATCAGGAGCCAAGACCCGTCGAGATATTCATCTGGTAATTTTTCGCCGTCAATTTCAACATTAGCAATCGCCGAGAGCATATCATCTTGCGGGTTTTTCCGGCGGTCTTGTAAAATCGCTTGGCCATAATCAAACAGCGCTTGGACCTCTTGCAAGAACATCATGATTTGCGCGGGGTCGATATTGCCGAGCTCTTCTTGCTCGAGCGTATTTTGCGCCAGCTCTAGCATTTGCATCCAAGCGGCGATTTTGGGGCGGTCCGCTTGAGGGATGCCGAGGATTTCGCACAAGGTAAAAAGCGGGAGTTTTTCGCTGACAATGGGAACAAGATCGCAAATAGGCCCTGCCGCCGCGAGGTCGTCCATTAAGCTTTCCACATAGGACTCCACGCGACTACGCAAGCGCCCCACATAGCCGGGGGTGAACCACGCCATATGCTCGCGGCGGAGCTGCATATGATGCGGGGCGTCGAGGCAAATCATTGTATCCAGAGAGGCGCGGTGCAGCAGCGGATGCCGCCGTGCTTCGTCTAAATAGGCAACGAGAATGCCGCCCTTTTGGGACGAGAAAGTTTTCGTATCTAAATTGGCCTGACGGACAAGGTCATAAGATGTAAGTGCCCAAAATCCCGCACTGCCGCTCATTGGGTGCCAGGCAATCGGGGCCGTCTCACGCATAGTCTTTAAAGCTTCGAAAGGCTGACCTGATGTGAAATTCATCGACTTCGTCAGATCAAGCGGCGGGGTGAAATCATGGATAGGGGGCGAGGAGGGCGGTCCTTCGCCGGGGTCGGGCGTATATGTATTGGAAACAAGATCTAAAGCCATGAGCGGTAGTCTCATGTTTTAGCGCGTCTTTGGCAAGTGCCTAACTTTGAATAACAAATAACCCGAAGATGATTAACCCCGCGCCAGCCCAATATTTAAGACCTATGGTCTCTCCCAAAAATACAATAGAGAGAATAGGGACGGCAACATATGTCAAAGCCATGAAAGAATATGCATAAGATAATGGGACGGATTTCAGGAGATATATCCAGACAATCGTAGCGCCTCCATAGAGCGCTAATGCGAGTATCATAATCGGGTCAAACAAGACCATATATAGGCCTTTCCCACTTTCAACGAGGCGTTCGCTTGCCAATTTGAATAAAATCTGACCGATCGCAATTATCAATGGCGTCAGGACAAGCCCAGTCGCAATCATAGGGCTTATAGATGCTGTTGGATTCATGTTTTAACGACCGTAACGTGATTACGAATATGTCCAATTACGCGTGCACTAAAATCGAGGTCGTGCTTCATTTATTAGCTCTGCGGGCTGAAACGCTAGAGCGGTCATTAGGATTACGTCTTTCATGCAATCTAACGGCATTTGTAACTTTCTCGCCGCGAGTTGGCGCGATTGACAGATAATGAATGCGTTTTTGTTCAGCTCTGCCGCGCGCGATGGAATCCAAAATAACGCCAGCCGCAAACATGATCATTGACCCTAATAGGAGCGTCATGGCCAGCATCCATGACGGGACGCGCTCAACTAATCCGGTCGCCAAATATTCGGCAATAACCGGGGCGCCAAAAAAGGTTGCGCCCGCAAGTAGGCCTGTTGCGATGTAAGAGAAAAAGAGGAAGGGTTTCGTTTCTTTCATAAGAACCGCAATCATTCTCAAAATTTTGAAACCATCGCGGAAACTGGAGAGTTTGGACTCGGACCCCTCTATCCGCCGGCCATAGTCACATTCGACTTCGGCCGTTGGCAAACGCAGCACAGAGGCGTGGACGCTCATTTCTGTTTCAATCTCAAAGCCGGGGCTTTGCGCGGGGAAGCTCTTTGCAAATCGCCGTGTAAACACGCGGTAACCAGAAAAAATATCTGTAAAGTCTTTTCCGAAAACGGATTGGTAGGCGATGTTAAACAAGCGGTTGCCAAAGGCATGTCCCGCGCGGCCCGCATCTTTCTTGACATCTCGCCGCGTGCCAACAACCATATCAAGACGGTCATCAATTAATTTTTCAATTAAGTCTGGCGCCACATTTGCGTCATAGGTACCATCCCCATCGGCCATAATGTAAATATCGGCGTTAATATCGCTAAACATTTGACGGACAACATTCCCTTTGCCTTGTCGGGGAGAGGGGATAACGATTGCGCCGGCACGGGCCGCCTGTTCAGCGGTATCATCTTGGGAATTATTGTCGAAGACATAAATACGTGTCCCCGGTAGGACACGGCGAAAATCTAACACAACCTGCGCAATCGCTGCGCCTTCATTATAACAAGGTAGGAGAACCGCAATATCGTAATTATCTAATTTCACCATTCCGTAGTCTCCATCCCGTTTCTTGAACAAAGCTTTACCCTTTTAGGGTTAGTATAAAGTGAATCTGAGTAAAAAAGGCTGCGCATGACTTTGCTTCCTGCTTCTAAATCTAACCGCGCCGTTTTTCTGGCCGTCATTCTGTGTTTGGTTTGGCTCTATGGGAACGCAATTTTATCAGGAACCTTTGGGCATATGGCGGGCGAGCCTGATAATGTTATGCGCTATATTCAAATTCGCGATTGGATGAATGGTCAAAGCTGGTTTGATACTGATCAATATCGGTTGGGCGTGGCGACCGGCACAGATATGCATTGGTCGCGACTACCTGATGTGCCCGTTGCGGCGCTCGCGTGGTTTTTCGGTATTTTTACAACGCAGGAGCAGGCGCTTTTTTTGGCCGCCGCGATTTGGCCGCCGCTTTTAGGGGCTGTTTTACTTGTTATATTAACGCGCGGCGCTGAACGGCTCTCAACCGCTGAAACGCGTTTGCCAGCTGTTTTGGCAGTCTTAGCGATTGGTCTTGTTTTTACCGGCCGCAGTATTCGATTCGAATCCGGCGCTTTGGATCATCATAATTTACAAGTCGTTTTAATGATGGGCTGTGTTGTCGCCTTATTGACGGCCTCACGTTTGAAAAGCGGGCTTTTGGCTGGGGCATTAATGGGCGCGGCCTTGGCGATTGGCCCTGAAGTTTATCCATTCATCGCGCTTATTGGTTTGTTCGTGGCACTGGATTGGGCGTGGTTGGGGCAGGCGCGCGCGAAACGAACGCTTGGGTTCGGTCTCGGGTTTGCGCTGTCTCTTGCGGCGCTTTTCCTTCTAACCGTTGCGCCGTCTGATTGGACGAAAAATTATTGCGACCAATTGTCTACTGTGAATGTTCTGGCGGGAATAATTGGCGGCTCAGGTTTGGCGCTTGCGGCGTGGAAGATGTCGTCGCAGCCGCTTTGGATGCGGATTTTACCGTTAGGCGCGATTGGCTTGGCTGTCCTCGCCCTTGTGGGGGCGATTGCGCCGCAATGCTTTAGTAATCCGTTAGATGCTTTGCCAGAGACGATGCATAAATTCTGGCTCGATCATATTTCTGAGGCCAAACCTCTTGGTGTGGATGAGCCATTGCCGCTTAGAGAAATTCCGTTTTTTATAGGGACGGCGATTGTTATCATTACCGTCTTGATTTGGAATCTTATTAAACGCGGTTCCTCCTCCGTCACCTATCTCTTTCTAATGCTTCTTGCCGCTTCTCTGGCGTTGACCGTTTATCAAGTTCGGTTTTTTATCTTTTTGCATGTGTTCGCAATTGTACCGTCGGCCATTTGGATTGCGAATACATATGTGGCTGGAACGAAGAAAAAATCTAATATCGCTTATCTAGGCGCAACGGTTCTTAGCTTGCCGATTTTCATGACGGTTCCACATGTGTTGTTGTCTTTAAACTCTGATCAAGCGTCAGAGGCGAAGACAGCAAGTTCTGTTGCCTGCTCGGCGCCAGATGTGATTGAGGCTTTAAATAAACTGCCGACAGGCGTTGTTCAGGCGTCCCCGTCTCATGGTGCAGATCTTATGAAAGTCACAGAGCATCGCTATCTTGCGGCGAATTATCACCGTAATATCGCGGGCATTCAGGCAGATATTGATATTCAAACGGCGTCAGTTGACAGGGCGAAACAGCTCATAAAAAAATACGGCGTCGATTATATATTACTGTGCGAGACAGATCATTTGACCGAATTTTACGGCAAAGATTATCCCAACGCTTTTGCAGTTAAGTTGGAAACGGGCGAAACGCCGACTTGGTTGTCATTAGAGAACGCATCGCTTTCAGACGGCGGGGTGAAATTATATCGGGTGCTGAAGTGAGCGGCGTAACGTCGCGGAGCCCTCAGCCAAGAACTTTAGTCTTCAATACCGTATTTTTCTATTATTGCACTTTGCTGCAACTGTAGGGTTTCATCTTTCAGGGCCTTCGCTAATTCGACCCAGACAAATGGGTGCTCCAAGCCGCGATTAAATTCGCTGAAAATATTGTTTAGCTTATTTTCTTCGCCTGACGGGATGAGGCAATATATATAAATTGCAGGTAATTAGGGGGTTCTAAAACCCACTCATACCCCTCAAGACTTCGGCCCTTTTTTACCAAAACCGGATTTTGGCGCGGACGTCGCGGCGGCGCTGTCTAGGGGCCAGCGCGGGCGGGCGGGGGCGTCATAGCCGTCGGTCCACCCGGCCGCTAATCGCTCTGCTCCGGCGAGGGCGATCATGGCGGCATTATCGCCGCAAAATTTCAGAGGCGGGGCGATGAAGTCGAAGGCGCGGCTCTCTGCAAGCTGCTTCAACCCAGCGCGTAATTCCGTATTGGCCGCAACCCCGCCCGCGACGACGAGGCGAGCTTGATCTGTCTCGCCTTTTTTCCGGCGGTAGAGCGTCATGGCTTTGCTCACGCGGTCTAGCATGGTGTCGGTCATGGCGCGCTGGAAACTCGCGGCGAGGTCGGCTTTGGCCG
>CAZNXP010000129.1:1465-6056 GCA_964576955.1 uncultured Algimonas sp. | reverse complement strand
CCGCGTTCCTCGCAGACACCGCCGCCCTGCGGACCATACATGCCAACCGCATGCACTTCGTCAATATAGGTCAATGCGCCATATTTATCGGCCAAGTCACAAATCTCTTTAATCGGCGCAATATCGGCATCCATTGAATAGACTGATTCGAAGGCAATGAGCTTTGGCTGCTCTGCTGGAATCTCTTTCAGCTTGGCTTCGAGGTCTGCGAGATCATTATGTTTGAATATCTTCTTTTCGCAGCGGGCGCGCTGAATACCAGAAATCATCGATGCGTGGTTCATCTCATCAGACAGGATAACCAAACCCGGGAGGATTTTGCTCATGACGCCGAGTGTCGCTTCATTCGCGACATAACCTGAGGTTAAAACAAGTGCCGAATCTTTATCATGCAAACTGGCCAGCTCGCGCTCCAATTGGACATGGTAGCGCGTTGTCCCTGAGATATTCCGTGTTCCGCCAGATCCTGTGCCTGCCGCATCGACAGCGGATTTTACAGCTTCGACGATGCAGGGGTTCTGCCCCATGCCGAGGTAATCATTGGAGCACCAAACCGTAATTTCTTTTTCGGTGTTATCGTCCTTGAACCATGTCGCGCGCGGAAATTCTCCCGCCTTGCGGCGAATATCGCGGAATATCCGATAACGCCCTTCATCGCGGACAGTATCAACGGCCTTTTCGAAGGCGGCGCGGTAATTGACGGGGGTGGTTGTCATGCTCAAATCCTATGCGGTCACATCTGACCGATAAACTCGGCTCCCTATACAGACTCATTTCGTCTTTTCCAATGACAAAAGAGCATAAGATGTATATGCCGCGCATAGAATTTTAAAAGGACTTTCATGTCAGTTTTTCCGCAAATGAGACTACGCCGCTTAAGGCAGTCAGATTGGATGCGACGCATGGTTGCGGAAACGCGGCTGGATGTATCAGATTTAGTCCTAACAGCGATTGTTTCCGACGCGGGACCAGACCGTGTGGACATCCCAAGCTTGCCCGGTGTGCAGCGGCTTTCGGTCAAGGCTTTGGTGGAACAGGCGCGCAAAGCTGCTGACCTTGGCATCCCCGCGCTCGCCATTTTCCCAAATATTACGCCTGCGGATAAATCCGAAGATGCTGCAGAAGCAGCCAATCCAAAGGGCCTTGTCCCCGAAGCCGTCCGCGCCATTAAAAAAGCTGTACCCAATATTGGCATCATCGTAGATGTCGCCCTCGACCCCTACACCAGCCATGGTCATGACGGGTTGATGGAAGGCGACAAAATACTCAACGACCCAACGGTTGAGATGCTCGCCAAAGTCGGCGTGATGCTCGCCGACGCCGGTGCAGATATTGTCGCCCCGTCCGATATGATGGATGGCCGTATTGGCGCCGTTCGAGATGCGCTGGATGATAAGGGACACACCGATGTTGCCATCCTGTCTTATGCCGCGAAATTCGCCTCTGGATTTTACGGCCCCTACCGGGATGCTATTGGCACATCAACCGCTCTAAAAGGCGACAAACGCACCTATCAAATGAATCCCGCCAATATCGACATTGCCCTGCGCGAGGTCGAGCTGGATATCACTGAGGGTGCAGATATGGTCATGATCAAACCCGGAATGCCTTATCTCGACGTGATTTCTGCGATAAAGGCCGAATTTGCGCTCCCAACCTTCGCCTTCCAAGTCTCTGGCGAATACGCCATGATGAAAGCAGCGGGCGCGAATGGCTGGCTCGATTTTGACCGCATCTATATGGAAAGCCTGATGAGTTTTAAACGTGCGGGCTGTGACGGCATTTTGACTTACGGCGCGATTGAGGCGGCGGAGCGGTTAAATAAATCAACCTAAGTCATTGATTTCAAACGCGCGAGCAATGCAGACGTATCCCAACGACTCCCACCCATCGCTTGCACATCGGCGTAATAGCCGTCGACGAGTTCTGTCACAGGCATCTCAAGATTGAGCGTTTTGGCTGTATCTAACACAATCCCTAAATCCTTACGCATCCAATCCACGGCAAAGCCAAATTCATATTCACCCTTGGCCATGGTCGAAGCGCGGTTATCCATCTGCCAGCTTTGCGCAGCGCCCTTGCCTATCGCGCCGACAACTTCATCCATATCCAGACCTGCCGCTTGCGCGAAATTCACGGCCTCAGACAGGCCTTGCAATAAGCCTGCGATGCAAATCTGATTGACCATTTTCGTTAGCTGACCAGACCCAACACGCCCCATCAGCTTCACGGCTTTTGCATAAGCGTCAATGATGGGCTGCGCTTGGTCAAAATCTGCTGGCGCACCCCCGCACATGACGGTTAGCTGTCCATTGACCGCGCCTGCCTCGCCGCCAGAGATCGGCGCATCCAGAAAGCCAATCTCCGCATCCGCGCACATCTTCCCAACCTGTTTCGCGCAGCCATCAGACGCCGTCGTATGATCAACGAGGACAGCTCCCGCTTTCATCGCGGGTATGGCCATCTCTGAGACCTGCAAAACATCGGCGTCCTGCCCGACGCACATCATAACAAAATCACAGTCTTGCACGGCCTTAGCCACAGAATCGTGGCTCGTCCCAGCATGTTTCCTTGGCCAGTCCTGACGCACACTCGCCGTGCGGTTCCAAACATGCACATCATGGCCAGCGGACACTAAATGGCCCGCCATAGGATATCCCATCACGCCTAAACCCAAAAATGCAACCTTGCTCATGAAAAATCCTAACTAAAATCTTGTTTTCATTGCTTCTATGTCGTTCAAGGAGGGAATGGCAACTGGACACGCAGAATAAAATGATGGCTTTGCCCGAAATCTGGCAAATGTGGTCTGTCTTCGGCATCGTTGCCGTGGGCGTGTGGTTCTACGTGCGCGAAACTTTCTCAATCGAGGCCATTAGCGTCGGTATTATTTTAGCCTTGATGATATTCTGCCATGTTTTTGGCGCGAATATGGACATCGAAAATGCCCAACTCCTATCGGGATTCGCGGCGCCGGCCCTCGTCACTATCATGGCCTTGCTCGTCGTCGGCCAAGGCATGTTTCAAACGGGCGCTTTAGAAGGTCCCATTGTCCGCATAAACAACTCTTTGGATAAATCGCCGCGTCTGACTTTAATGATGGTTTTCGCCGTCGCCTTTGCCGTTTCCATGTTCATGAATAACACGCCCGTCGTGGTTATGTTCATCCCAATAATGGCGGCCATGGCAGCGCGCCTGCGCAAGCGCGCCTCTCGCTATATGATGCCATTGTCCTTCATTTCGATTTTAGCGGGGATGACCACCTTAATTGGCTCGTCCACTAACCTACTCGTAAATGATGTTTTGGTCCGAACGACAGAATTTGAACTGTCCTTTTTCAGTCAATTTATGCCCGGGATGACACTTGCCGCCATAGGCGCGGCCTATATCATTATTATGGCGCCTATTCTTTTACCTGAACGCGAAGGCTTAGAGACGGAGATGAACGCCTCGGGTCACCAATATATCGCGCAGATTCGCGTCACGCCTAATCATCCTTTGGTCGGCGCAAAACCCGTCGCGGGACTATTTCCAAGTTTAAGAGATGTCACAGTCCGCATGGTTCAGCGGGGCGAGCGCTCTATGCTGCCGCCTTTTGAAGAAACGCTGCAAAGCGAGGATATTCTTGTCGTCGCCGCCACACGAAAAAGTCTCTCTAAGCTCTTATCTTCCCAGCCAGAATATCTGCGCGGCATGCTGACGATTGGCGGATTTGAATCCGAGACGGACGGGGCACAACCCCTGATAATTTCAGAAGCTGTCATTGCACCGGGCTCTCGTATGATTGGCCGAACGATTGAACAGGTCGGCTTCCGCCGCCAAACGGGAACCTTGGTACTAGGCGTTCAAAGACGATCGCGTATGATCCGAAAACGGATGTTAGAAATCCGATTAGAAGCTGGTGATGTGCTGCTCCTCTTTGGCTATGACAGCGATATGCTGAGCTTGCGTAATAACCGCGATCTTTTGCTGCTGGATTGGTCAATGACCGAGCTCCCGGACATTCGAAAATCTCTGCTTGCCCGTATTATCTTTATCGGCACGATTTTAGCAGCCGCCACCTCCATCGTCCCCATTGAAATCGCGGCTCTCGGCGGCGCCTTAGGCATGATTGCCATGGGGTGCCTGAATATTCGGCAAGCCGTTCGCGCCTTAGACATGCGGATTTTCCTCTTAATCGGCGCGGCTTTCGCCATGGGCCTCTCCCTCGAATATACGGGCGGAGCGGCCTTTATTGGCGAGGCCATTGTCATGGCCTTCCTGCCCTATGGTAATCAAATTCTGATTGGCGCCGTTTTCATCGTCATCGCCTTCTTCACCAATATCATCAGCAATAGCGCGGCCGCCTTACTCTTCTCTCCCATTGCTCTGGAGATTAGCGCACAGGCCGATATAGATCCGATCGCAATGGTCTTGACGGTGATTTTTGCAGCCAATTGCTGCTTTGCCACCCCCATTGCTTATCAGACAAATTTGCTAGTTTTAGGACCGGGTCATTACAAGTTTAACGACTTTATCCGCTTTGGCGGCCCGCTCATCCTTCTGCTATGGATTTCATATACTCTTCTTGCGCCCATGCTCTTCCAACTCT
>CAZNXP010000129.1:0-1365 GCA_964576955.1 uncultured Algimonas sp. | reverse complement strand
AAGATATTCACACAGCTCGACCCGTTGGACGGCCCGTTCTTAAATAATTATCTCACCCATGCAGGATTTAGACGCTCGCAAAATGTCATTTATCGCCCCGCCTGCGAGACCTGCCGCGAATGCAGAAGCCTCCGGGTTAATATTGAGAACTTCGAACTCACCAAATCCTTCAAACGCACGCTCAAGCGCAATGCTGATTTAGTAATTGAGACAAAATTCGCTGCGGCGACCGAAGAGCAATTTGATTTACTCCAACGCTATCTCCACAGCCGTCACGTCGGCGGCGGGATGACCTCGATGGATTTCAAACGCTATGAGATGATGGCGGAAGAATGCGCCTCTGAAACAGAAATAACGGAATTTCGAAAACCGGACGGCAGTTTGATTGCCGCTATGTTATTGGACCACCTCTCCGATGGCATGTCGCTCGTCTATAGCTTCTTTGACCCGGAGGAGTCCCATCGTTCATTGGGGAATTTCATGATACTTTCCCACATCGAACAATGCCGCTCCCAAGACATGCCCTATCTCTATCTTGGCTATTGGGTGCCAGATAGCCCGAAAATGCGCTATAAGGCGCGCTTCGGCCCTTCCGAAATTCTCACACATGCAGGATGGAAAACTATGCCGCGCCAGTCTGGAGACCTTAAAGGGTTTGAAAAATCAAAACTATGAGCGTAAAACGCAGAGATATCGTCGCCGGTGCAGCGGCTCTCGCAACGGGTGCAGGCGTGATTGGAGCCTTGCGCCCTAAATCCAAAACGGCCGCCGCGCCCAAACGCAGCGATAATCTCACCGCGCCAAACCTGTCTAAAAACCGCAAACAATTCCGAATGGCAACAAGCTGGCCGAAAGACTTTCCGGGCCTCGGACAAATGCCAAATCGTTTTGCTGAAGCTATGCATCTCATGAGTGACGGACGAATTGAGGTAAAAGTCTTTGCCGCCGGCGAACTTGTCGGCGCGACAGAATGTTTCGACGCTACCAGTACAGGCGCAGCGGATATGTATCACGCCGCGGAATATTATTGGCAAGGTAAAGCCCGCGGATTCTCTTTCTTCACGGCGGTTCCGATGGGTATGACCGCGGCTGAAATCATGGGGTGGTGCGAATTTGGCGGCGGCCAAGAGCTCTGGGATGAACTCTCCGCGAAATTCAACATCAAAGCCTTCCAAGCGGGCAATACGGGTCATCAAACGGGCGGATGGTTCCGTAAAAAAATGGAATCGCTAGAGGACTTCAAAGGCCTGCGGATGCGTATGCCGGGATTAGGCGGCGAGGTTATCCGGCAATTAGGCGGAACCGCAGTCACCCTACCGGGCGGCGAGATTTATCAAGCCCTGCAATCCGGCAGTATTGATGCAA
>CAZNXP010000128.1:0-6072 GCA_964576955.1 uncultured Algimonas sp. | reverse complement strand
ACAACTGGCCAGAGGAGTTGCTCCGCGACGCTTGTATCTGGCAGATTTTCGACGCCAAATTTGTCAGGATATTGCCGCGTAATTTTCGCACTCCCAAATAGGATATCCCAAAAGAATAACAGGTTGCCGTAATTCCCCTTATAATTGGTGATGCCATCATCGGCATGTTTTCCGTGATGGGCACTATGGGTCGCTGGCGTCGATATCGTACGTTCCAATAGCCACATTAGAGGCGCTAGAGCCTTAATTTTATAAAGATGTCGATCCCACCTTAGATCAGAATGCGCACCGTAAATTACCGTCATTTTGACAATAATATAACCCGCATAAACCCATCCCCCGCCGAGATAAATCAATATACCCGAGAACCACAGACCTGGCATAAGAAAATAATAAAAGATATTATTTCGGTAAACGATACGGATAGATAGATATTCTGCCTGATGATGCGGGCGGTGAAGCTTATAAAGCCACGGCGTCGCATGAGTGATGCGGTGCCACCAATATTGCGTCATGTCGTCAAGTATTAGAAAGAGCCCCAAAACAGGTAGCCAATGCCAGGTTTTCAATACATCAGCATATTGAGGAACGATGAAGGCGGCCAATACCCCCCCTGCCAAAACGACGGCAGGTTGGGTCACAAGGGTCAGCATCAAGGTTGAAATCAGATCAACCCAGCCATCGCCTTTGACTTGCTCATCTTTTTTGAAAAACCGCGTGAAAATAACTTCGAGCGTGATGAAGAAAATAAAAATACTCAGAACAACAAAAATCTCTGGTTTCATGTCTCAATTCCCCGGCCAAAGCCTCTTGGCGGCTTTCCGCTCTAACATCTTGGGACCAAAAAAAAGACCCGCCGTCAAGGCGGGTCTCTTGCATAGAGTCAATACAAAAGCGGTGGCTTAATGCGACACATGGCCTTTAAATTTATCCACAGCTTCACGGCCAGCCGTCTCAGTATCTCCCAGAATTTCGGCCTGCTTTTGCGCCCAAAGACGCTTTTGATAGCGGTTGGAGATTACGTCGGTGACGACCAAAACGCCGACAACGAGGTAGAAACTCGACTTGCTCATCGCATCAATCTTAAATCCGAAGAGTTTCAGATGCGCCAAATGCGCACCTTCGGTGACCAGTAAAACCCCGACAAGGAACAGAATGAAGAGACCTAAAACTTGATACATACGGTTCTTTTTCAGAAACTCTGTAACCCGGTCCGCCAGTAAAATCATCGCGAGGCCAGAGAGCAAAATCGCAATCACCATGAGCGGCACTTGATAAGATACAGTGCCTGTAACGCTGTCTTTCACGCTCGCAATCGCCATTGCAGAGAGAATGGAGTCGACTGAGAAAACGAGGTTCATTAGCACAATAAGCGTAATCGCGCCTGCAACAGAGCGTTTCCCGCCCCCTTCTGAATGTTCAATATGGTCGACTTGCAGCAAATGGTGAATTTCTTTGATCGCCGTATAGATAATAAAACCGCCGCCTAAGAGCGTAATCAAAGCTTGAGCCGTAAATTCACCTTCAAATCCGCTAAAATGGAAGCCAAAAAGCGGCTCAGCTAAAAGGGTAAAGAGGTTCACGATCAAGAAAAGAAGCACAATTCTGAGGGCAACGGCGATGCCTATGCCCCATTTACGGACCTTTTTCGCGTCCTTTGCATCGCCAACCTTGTTCGATTCTATGGCAATATAGAGGAGGTTATCAAAGCCTAAAACGGCTTGTAAAAGTACCAGCATGAACAAGGTAAATAAGGCTTGCGCTGTTAAGAGTTCAGCCACAGATGATTCTCCTATCCGAATGATTTGCACTCGGCTTACCCGAAGTTGGGTCTAAGGTTAAGGCTAGATTGCCGAGAAGCGCTAAGTTTAGCTGAACCTTGAATGTCGCCCATATTAATGCGAGGTTCAGACGGCTTTTGATAGGACTGAACATGATTATAAAACCAATGTTGTTTGCGTTGACGGTCGCCACATTATGTGCGGCTTGCCAACCAAAAGTTCAGATTGTCCCGTCGGAAAAGCCGATTGTGATCGAATTGAACGTAAATATTAATCAGGAAATCCGCGTCCGTTTGGATGAGGATGTAGAAAACCTGATTACTGAAAACCCGGACCTTTTCTAGGTCCACCACTCAAGGAGGCTGTTATGGCCACATTGAAAAGACTTTTTAGCGGTTTTGCTGCGCTTGCCCTTATTGCTGGCGGCTCCACCGTTATGACGATGGTTAGTGCAACGCCTGCTCAGGCTCAGCTATCCTCTGCCAAAGCCACCGTTGACGCGGCGAAATCTCGCGGTGAAATCGGTGAACAGGTAGATGGCTATCTCGGCGTCGTGACAGGTAAATCCCCCTCTACATCAGTTAGAAATGCCATGTCAGAGATTAATATTGCCCGCAAAGCTGTTTATACGCAGGCTTCAACAGGTAGCGGTCAGCCAGCTTCCGTTTTCGCGCAATTGACGGGTGAAAAACAGATCAAGAAATCTGCACCTGGCACATATGTTAAAGATGCGACAGGCATCTGGAAGAAAAAATAGCCCTAACCCGCTAAGTTTCGAAATACCAACCCCGTCTGGAAACAGGCGGGGTTTTTTAATGTCAGATTTTATACAACAAAGCTCTATTCAGCGTGTTTTCCCTTTGCGCCTAAGGCGCATCTGATTCAAAAGATATGTAAGCCGAATCATTTGCGAAGGTCCTCTTCATGTCTGCACCGATTACAAAGCTAACGCCGACAAATCTCGCCGCTTTGCTCTGCGCGAAAATTTGTCATGATCTTATCTCTCCTGTTGGCGCCTTAGGCAACGCCGTTGAATTTCTGGACGATGACGGCAATCCGGACATGTATGAAGATGCAATCGAGTTAGTTCGCACCTCGTCGCGCCAAGCGAGTGCTAAGCTTAAATTTCTGAGAATCGCCCTCGGCGCTGCCGGGACTGCGCCAGGCGTTATCCCGACATCTGAAGTCACGAAATTGACCAATGATATGTTTGCAGATTCCAAGCCTGAACTGGTTTGGAACATTGATTCCGATGGTATTGATAAAAACCGCGCTCGTATTGTCATGAACCTTGTCATGTTGGGCGTTCAAGCCGCGCCTCGCGGCGGCTCGGTCACGATCACACGAAAAGGCAATGGAGACGGTGCTGATTTCACAATCGTCAGTGACGGACCAAATGTTCGCCTAGACGCCGCTGTGGCCAAAGCGATTGCTGGAAAAATGCCAGAGGGCGGCGTGGATGGTCGGTCCATTCAGCCCCTTTATGCCAATCTTCTGGCGCGTGATATTGGCGGAAGTGTTGGAGCTTCGGATTATGAGACCCTAATTACATTCACAGCCAAGTTCCCTGCCGCGTAAATCCAATGAGTTCCCCCATGTTGGGGGCTAAAACCCACTTAAAATCAGATAATCGCACCGAAAGCGCTCTCGGCTAGGGCTGCAACATTCGCGTGTATCTCTCGAAGCTGTCTTTGCGTCTGAAAATTTCAGTTTTTTTCACAAAAATCGCCTCGGCTTGCCCCTTTCTTAACTCTTTCAGGGCAGTTTCATCGGAAAATCACACAATCTGAGGATTCGAGACGAAACGAATGGGTGACGACTTAATTTTCGCGCAAAAATTCACCCGCACTGCGGCTGATGGCTTGGCCCTTTTGGTCGAGATGGAAAACCCGCGTGCGGCACAGGAAGCTTCCGTGGTTATCGATATGATGACAACAGTTCAGCGCGGCGCAAAACGTCTCCACGCACGCCATATTTATTCAGGTGCGCAAGGTGTTTTATCGGCATTACATCATGAGACTGACACGGTCTTACAGGGACGCATTGAAAATCTTGGCTATCTTGTCACAGAATATGCGCGCGGCTTGGACGAGCTTTTACAAACCCCAGAAGAAATGCCAGAAAAAACGGAAAGTGAGAAGTGGGCCGCGGCGCGCGAGACACTTAACGGCTTACTCCCAATGGCCTCCGCCGAGGACGCGGACTTACTATCCCGTCTTATGCGCGCGCCAGTGACGCTAGAAACCGTTCAACCCGAAGAGAGTATCGATTTCCCAGAAAGCGAAGTCCTGCCCTTTGTCAAACCAGAGGCGGCTATCGACATCGAGGACCCCGTAATTGAGGAAAACGCAAATGAGGAAATCGAGATAGAAGAACCTGCGCCCCTCATCGCGCACGAGACCGCTTCACCGCAACGCTCTGATATTGATACGGCACTGGACAGCATGATGAGAGACGTCATCGCGGATGCCTTATCTGTCGCGCGCGCCGTGGGCCGTACAATCAGCCTCTCCTATGACATGGGCCATAAAACAGTTTCCACAGACATAGCCGAAAATTTGCGCGAGCGTCTTGGCCAAGCCCTCTCCCAAATCATTCGGCAATCACTGACAGAAGGCCGTGTTGGGCATATCGATATTAATCTCGCAGGCGAGCAATTGCATATTATTGCGGGCACAACGGCCCTGCGCATAGCCATTGATCCTGAGACAAACCCAAAGCCATCAACAAAGCCGCTTATTACCGCGGAAACGGAACAAGATCTGGGATCGCAACTCACTGCATTGATGGACCCTGAATCTTTACATGAGACGGCCTCATGAAAACATGTTTGATCGTAGATGACAGTAGAATGATCCGCCGCGTCGCGAGCCGGATCGTCAGAGACTTGGGCTTTGAGACAAGCGACGCCATCAATGGTCAAGACGCGCTGGATAAATGCTTGATTGAGATGCCTGACGCCATTTTAGTGGATTGGGCCATGCCAGTTATGGACGGCTTTGATTTTGTTAAAAAACTAAGAGACCTGCCCGGCGGCGACGAACCCACCATTGTTTTTTGCACAGCTGTGCGGGACGTCGAACGCATTGTCGACGCGCTCGCGATTGGGGCGGATGAGTATATTATGAAACCCTTTGATTCAGATATTATTGAATCAAAATTCGCGCTGGCTGGCTTGGTATGAGTTCGGCCAACCGTAATGGTGCCCTCTCGCTTGCGCCCTCTTATTATGATGCGCTGAGACGCCTGACCCTAGAGCTTGCGGGGATTAACCTCGGGGCCAATCATACATTTCTTGTGGAAACGCGCCTCTCCAGACTGGCGCGTGAGAATGGCTATGAGAGTCTCGATATCATGGTGGAAGAGCTGTTCAAAACAGGCGGGTCGCGATTAGCGGTTCAGGTTGTGACCGCTTTGACAGAGCGCGATACGCAGTTTTTCAAAGATAAGAGGGCCTTTCAACGCCTCGAGGACATTGTCCTGCCGGATTTACATCACAAGCGCGGCGGCGGCCGTGTCCGCCTTCTCAGCTTTGGCTGTGCCTCGGGACAAGAGCCTTACGGCATTGCTATGCTGTTGGACCGCATGAAAAGCCGCTTAAAAGGCATGCAAGTCGATATTGTCGGCGTGGACTATCCCAGCCAAGCCTTGGACCGTGCGCGGGACGGCCTCTACACCCATTTCGATGTGCAGCGCGGGTTACCCATTGAGGATCTTGTCGATTTTTTCGAACCAAAGGGCGAAGACTGGATTGTTAAAAGTCATATTCGGGACCGCGTTGAATTTCGAGATATCCACCTCTTATCAAAACTCGACGTCTTAGAAGAATTTCACGCCGTCATGTTTTGCGGCAGTCTCCCGCATTATTCTGCGCCCGCCCGTGTTCGCGTGTTGCGCGGTCTTTCGGGATTGGTCAGAGAGCATGGCTTCCTCATTCTTGGTGAAGGTGAAGACCTCAACCAAATGAATTTTGGCTTTGACCGCGTCGATGATATGGCTGGGTTATATAAAAAACGGGAGGTCGTCATTGAACCCGAAATCGACCCTACCCTCAAAGTCCCCAATGGCCGAACGACCTTTGAAGGTACAAAGAAAAAGAAAAACAGTCTGACCGCCTCCAAATCAAAGTAGACACATTAAAATTGGCTATCGCCGATGGTTGACGAAAGCCTCGCGGAGCGTAAAAGACGCGCTTAAACGTCACGCTTCGAAAGCCCGCTTTTCATGTCCCATACTCTCGCCGATCTGGATGCAGTTAAAACCCGCATACTCGCCGATATTACCGCTGCCG
>CAZNXP010000127.1:0-6115 GCA_964576955.1 uncultured Algimonas sp. | reverse complement strand
AGTCTTCTCGGCCGCACCACTTTCCTGACATTGCAAATGGCTTAAGCCTTTATCAGAACAAGCTCCAAATGGGCTTTGAAAACATGTCAGTTGAATGACCCGATGTTTTGACCAACTCCAAAATCGCTCGCATGTTTCTACTAGGCGCAAGTAAACTATCTAAAAGAGTGCATGTGTCCGTAGAAAATTATACGACAAGTTAGATTTTGTGTTCTTGCGTTGAAGAATTGTTACTCCAGAGGATAAGGTGGATATTGCTCTGATTTAGTAGGAGTAAAAGGATAAAGGTGACAGAGTGCCTATTTCATCCTATAGACGTCTTTAGGAATTTGTTTCAAGGGCTGAATTTTAAAATAATAATAACAACAGGGCGCAAAGTGGAATCTGTCAAGCAGGAAAAAATAATCCTTGCAGCATTTGAAGCGTTAAACGCAAATGGGCTGCCAGCACTTTCATATGATAAAATAGCGGAACAGTCTGGCATTTCTCGGCAGCTTATTCGCTATTACTTTCCCGATAAAGACGACCTTATGTCCGCGCTGTGCAATTTGACAGGGGTTGCCTATCGTGAATCCCTCGTCGAGCTGGCGTCAAATCCAAATCATCCAGATCGTTTGAAAATGATTTTTGACTTTAGTTTTGACCTAATCGAGGAAAAAAGAAAACCGAGAGATGATCGGGTATATGATGCTATGTTCAGTTTAGCGACTAGCTCGGATTTTATTCGTGAGAGCCTTCGAGCTCAATATAACTTGTTAGGGAATGTTGTCGCGCATGAAATCAAAATAAAATTTCCGCAAATGCGAATTTCTGATGCAGACCAAGTTTCATTTTTATTTGTCTGTTTACTATATGGTCACTGGAAGATGGTGGCTAGTCTTGGCCTTTCTGAAGATCATAAGTATGTTACGCGCCGTGCCATGGACCGTATTGTCAAATCCTATTTAGATATGCCTGAAAATGATAGGGAGCCCCCGACAATTTGGGGATTGGAGTGAAATTTTCATTTTTCATTTTGAAAACATTTTTAGAATAATTTGATGATAAATTAAGATACGGCACTGTTTTTATTATTTAATTTAAATTTCTTCTTTTTCTCGCACCTCGTAAGTTTTTTCAGTTCGAAAACTTAGAAAAAAATGACTTTTCAATTCTGGAGACTTGCCCTATGCGGGCAAATTATAAAAACTTGTCCTATGCGGGCAAATTAAGGCGCATTTTCAAATTGAAAATATTTAACTCTATCGACAAAATTCAACCTGTTAGTTGATTTAAACCGTGTAAGCATTTGGGGCGAATTATGCGAGATTTAAAATTTACCAAACCAACTTCATCTCCCAAGCATAATAGCAATGCCATGGGCTCACAATTTGCGGGTATCGAATCAGAATTCACCCCTATCCTTTTAAAAGAGAACCTCGAAAAAATTTTCTCCGTGCTTCCGGATGCAAAGGCTATTGAGGCTCAGCAAAGGCTACTGCACGGTATCAATGACAACGTTGACTTAAGCCGTCATATTATCAAATGGGCTGACTTTGACCAATCTGCACAGTTTAAAGGCGCCGGAATTGTCGATATTGCAGGGACCTCATTTCGGCTTTTAAAAAATAAAGACGTCGATAGTGATATTAAGTATCTCATTGAGCAAGCTTATGATGGTGGTCCAATGGCTGGCTCACTAAAATATTATTCGGAACAAAATGCCATTATTTGGTTTGTTCCAAATCTCGAACGTGAGAAAGGTGAAATTCCCCAAGCTGCCTTTCGTGGGATTTTCATTCCTGAGCAGGTTGTGCACGAAATTTTAGTAACATTTAATCCTGAGGCCTCACTTACTAAAGCTGAGAAACATCTGGTTTTCCAACTTTCAGCCGGTTTGTCGCTAAGAGATGCCGCTAATGTTGACGGTCTTAAAATCGAGACCAAGCGAAGTCAGTTAAAAAGCATTTGCTCGAAAATGCATTTAAATGGACAGAGTGATTTATTGCGTCACATCCTCAGTCAACTGACTTATTTCTTAAGTCTTACAGATGTGCGGAATAGCGCTGCGGCTGAATTATCTAGTTTTGTTAGTGAATTTTTGGCCGAAGATACACGTGTCATCGAACAAGCGCTCTCCAACGGTAGAACTATCCGCGTGCTTGAGCGTGGGCCTGCCGATGGAAAGGCCATTTTGATGCTGCATGGGATCTTATGGCCATTATTGCTTATTGGCCCGTCTGACTATCTTAGAAAGTTGAATATACGTATGATAATGCCCATCAGGTTAGGTTATATTGACAATGGGCATACAAAAAACCTCAATGATAAAGCTGATCTCGTAACGAGATCTTTGCAGGATATTGCTCTATTTCATCGTGAGCATCTTAGGAGGGAAACGCCCATAGTTGGGGTGTCTTTTGGAGGCTGCGTGGCCATAAATTATGCCGAAATGTTTCCAGATCTTTGTGACAAAATAATTGTCGTTGGAATGCATTCATCCGTCAAAAACCGCCAAAATAGGAAATTTCTGGGCAAGCTCTTTGATGGCCTTAAGGCATTATCTCACCAACCTGGTGTTTTTAGGGATTTAGCTTGGCAGTTTAAGCGATATTATGCTGACGAAAAAACGGTTAAACCCATATTAGAAAAAATGCATGCTGGTTGCGAAATGGACTTGAGTCTACTTGGAGGAAAATTTGATAGTCTACCATTCTACAAGGTATTCGTGGCCTTATTCCAACAGTCGGCCAATGGGATTTCAGACGACTTTCTCCTGACTGTTAAAGATATTGGTGCCGTGGCCGAACGCATCGATAAACAGTTGCTATTCATACATGGCGATCAGGATCCCATGTCGGACATTCAGCAGATTTATCAATATGCCGATCGTGCCCAAAATGCTGAAATAGCGGTTATAGAGGGCGGCGGCCACCATTTATTGCGAACGCACAGCTATCAGATTTGGACTAAAATTTTGGATTTTGCGAGCGAGGCTTTTCCTATTTCGGATCAATAATTTACATTATGCGGCCTAAATTTAAGCCAGCGTGACAGCCGTCACGCCCGGCTTCACCCATATGGGTGGTGACATATTTTCTGACGGCGCTTACATGGCTGTGTCGAACTCATAATAATGAACTCAAAAAAACAGGGCGGTACATGACATTTAAAATAGGTAGCAGCGCGTCATTTTTGACGGCGTTGAAAGGCTTTTCTTTGATTACAACTCTTGAGATATTCTCTAATATCGCAAATGCTCAGTCCATTTCATATTGGGGCTATTCATGAAACGGACACTTACCGCTTTAATAAGCTGTGGCAGCCTGGTTTGGGGCTTTGGTGCAATCGCACAAGTCGACACCCTCCAGACCGGCGAACATCCCATCGTCAGTAATATGACTGACGCTCAAGAATTTGCGGGACATCAATTTGAGCTATCAAATTTCTCGGGTGTGTTCGGCATGTCCAGCAATACCGCCTATGTTGTGACGAAGATGCCTATTAGATATTTAGTAACCTTCCCCCAAATGGGGGGTGATTTTTCGAAAATAACATCGTTTAAGATATAGGTAAATTCCATGGGGCGCGATGTGGACAGCATAAAACTAGAGAAAGATATTTTAACTTTATCTCTCGAAAAAGACGTTATTGATAAGGCTTATGAAACGATTTTGAAACCAGAATATTTCGATGAATTCGAAGAAATTTGGGATGAGTATATCGAATTATATACCCATAGTAATTCTCGAATTTTTGCTGAAGAACGATTCGTTGAAGATACAAGTCTTGATAGGCATATCTCTCGCGTTATCGAAATTACGGATCGGATGGGGCTCCAAAAGTCAAATAATTCTCATGCTCAGAATGTTGTAGATAACACTAATGGCTTTGGCTTAATCTTAAATAAGTTTGGGGATATTACCGCGTATAATGTCGACGCTCTACCTATCGCGGAGGAGTGTAAGAACATCAAAGATCTCGATTTTGATGACGAGGTAACGGCGGATTTACTCCAGTGGATTCGAAAAGATGTCAAAGTTCCGAACAAAGATGTTCTGTTTTTAGACACCTATTATGGCGCAGAACAGAAGTTCATGTGTTTATTTGTCATTCCAATAAAGGTGATGGATAATAGTGTGGCCACTCACCAGTATCACTTCCTCGTAACTTCGGTGAATTTTGAATTGGACCTTAGGTCAGTTGGCGTCATTATGAGGCGTTTTGAGCTAACAAAAGCTGAAAGCGAGATAGCTATTCACTTAGCAAATGGTCTGTCTAATCGCGACATTTCAGAAATTCGCGAGGTCAGTAAAGAGACCGTTGATAAGCAGGTGAAAGTCATTCGATCTAAAACGAATACTAAATCCATCGTCGATCTTGTTCGAAAATTGGGTCTTATGTCGGCTAAAGTGTCTGCCGTTTCCTCCCAAGCCATGCAGACGAACGGAGTGCGCGAAAAAAGGCATGCGAAAGTCAAAAGAAGCTTAATGACCTTGCGTGACGGTCGTCAATACGAATACATAGAACAAGGGCACCCTAGGGGCCAAGTGGTTCTAAATGTTCATAAATTTTTCGAAAATGGACAAATTACCCCTGATGCTGAGTTGCGTTGTTTCAAGAAAGGATGGCGATTTATTTCGCCGTCCAGGCATGGATATGGAGCGTCGGATAGCGTAAAATTTTCAGATTTAAATGAAATGGTTGATAAGTCCGTTGATGATTTTTGTGAATTATTGGATCATTTAAATATAGAGAAGGCTATTATTATAAATGGAAAATATGGTCAGAGATTTGCAGTGCGACACCCTGATCGAACGCAATCCCTAATCTGTATTAATGATACTCCGCAATGGCATTCTAGTTTTTTGAAAAGCCTTGTTGGGAGGCAAAGGCGTTTAATTGCCACCTCGATATATGCACCGGTTGTCAATAGGTATTTAGCTAAACTCAGCTATATATTGACTATGTCGGGGAAAGCCGATCTTTTTATAAAGGCCCTTCACGACAATGATATTGACCGAAAAGCTCTAGAGAATGTTGATATATATCATATTGTTGAAGAGGGGTTGCGGCACTCGGTCAATCAGGGTGTAGAAGCTCATTTATGGGACATAAAATTGGCCCATATGGATCAATCCGCCGATGCCTATCGGGTGAACAGGCCCGTGTCTATTCTATACGGGCAAAAGTGCTCTTTCCCATCTTCTGGCATCGTTGATAGCTATGCAAGTATGCTAAATATACCTCGCGTTAGACAGATCGAAAATGCCGGAAAATATCTCATGCATACGCATTTTCATGAAATTCTGAGTGAGTTAGAATTATACCGAATTTAGGAAAAATTGAGTTTAATTTAATTCAATTTGGCAAGTTTATCAATTTTTCGGAATCGTCTTTTTGATTCGACATATATAGAGCACGCCGTAGTTGGATTGGAGTTGGAAAATATTCTAAATTCCTATCCAATCTCGCCCTTCGAAAAATTTAAAATTGGTTTTCATTGATAAATAGATGAAAAATTTCAAGTTAATTGAACGCTAATACCCTATTTGGGGGGCGAGATAGTCAACGGTTCCATATTAGATGATTTTTATAACATCTGATTAGAATGGGGCGTAATTCATTCAACTTATATTTCCGCCGAGACGTCTGGATATAACGTCTCGAATGCGTGTTTAATAAAGTTAGCTCATTCAATTTAGATTTACTGTGTGCCCCTTTTTGGGGGGCATGGAAGAGTGTGTCTGGTGCGAATTTGAACCAGGCCAAAGGTAACAATTGAATCTACGGGTCTGAGGACGTCCTCAAATTGGCCCGGCTAGTGCAGTATTAGGGAGCGCTAAACAAATGAAAAACTTCGACAAAATCAGCCGTAATTTACTTCTTTCCGCCTCTGTGCCGGCAATAGCCATGCTATCCGCGGTGCCGGCTTTTGCTGGCGAAGTGACCATTTCTGGTCCAACCACGCCCGGGGCAGTGAATGCTGAAATTAATGCAAACCCGGACCCAGACCTCGATCTTACGTTTGAGGACGATGCTGAAGTTACCGGCGGCGGTAATGTATTTGTTTTCCCTTTCTTTGCCGGTGAGAATAGCGGCGCAATTTCGGTCATAAATGAAGGCGATATTGGCG
>CAZNXP010000126.1:0-6130 GCA_964576955.1 uncultured Algimonas sp. | reverse complement strand
CGCTGCGTACGCGCTGATTCGCATGTTCGCGGTACAGCCGACCGTCTAGACGGTCTCGCTCCACCACTTCGCCATTTATATAAAGCTGTCCACGGCGGATTTGCAGCTGATCACCGGGCAGTCCCACCACGCGCTTAATCATGACGATACCGGAATTTGGATTCCGAAAAACAACGACATCACCACGTTTTGGCAGGCGGGAGAAAATACGGCCTTCCGGCAAAGGCAGATTATGCAGCAGATAGGGCAAGGAATGTTTGGAATAACCGTAAGCATATTTCGAGACATAGAGATGGTCGCCCACCTCCAAAGTCGGCTGCATGCTTTCACTTGGTATCTTAAAATGTCCCCAAACCAAGGTCACAAATGCCAGAATAAAGGCGCCGAGCTTGGCAAAAAACTTAAATTCGGACCAAAACCAAGCCCCGATAGAGCGCGGTTCGGCCTCCTCATTCGTGTCTAGCGTTGGATTATCGGATTCCATAAACTGGCCTTGCGATAGTGTTACCGCGCTTTCAACTATATTTTGCCGTCAACCGCGTTAGGATGCAGCATGAAACAGATATTTTTACCTAGCTGCCTTTTCTTACTCGCGGCCTGCGCGAGCGCACCCGTGCTTGACGTCGCGGCAGCGCCGAAAGGGGCCTATAAACTTGACCCGACACATACATCGGTCAATTGGTCGTTGAGCCATTCTGGACTTTCGTTCTACACCGCGCGCTTTGACGGAATTACAGGCGCGCTAGATTTTGACCCCGCAGCCCCGACAAATAGCGCTTTAGATATTCGTATTGACCCGAAAAGCGTCTCCACGGGCGATCCTGAATGGGATGAAACCTTGGCGACAGATGGCAGATATTTTGACGGCGACAGCTTTCCCGAAATTCGCTTCACCGCAACATCTTCGGTCACAAACAGCGCGACTACGGGACAAGTCACAGGCGATTTAACCTTGCGCGGCATTACAAAACCCGTGACCCTCGACGTGACCTATAACGGCGCGGGGAAGAGCTTTGGCAATCCCGGCGCGACATTAGGGTTTTCAGCGGTCGGCAAACTAAATCGTTCCGATTGGGGTATGAGTTATCTGACAAGCTTTGGGATTGGCGATGAAGTGACATTGCGCATCGAAGCGGAGTTTAATGAGGCGCAATGAGCGCTTACGCCGACATAAACCAAACCCTCAAAGCTGGCGGCGTTATTTTACTGCCGACTGAGACGGTTTATGGCCTCGCCTGCCGCGCAGACAATGCACAGGCTGTTCAAAAAATCTACGCCATAAAGGGCCGCAGCTTTCAAAAGCCTTTGGCCGTGTGTGTGAAAGATTTGGAAACCGCTAAGCGCTTTGGAGAATTTTCTGACGCGGGCGTAAACCTCGCAAAGCGCTATTGGCCGGGCAGTCTGACTATCATCACTAAAGCCAAGCCGAACCTAAACATCGATCCAAAATGCCAATCTAAATCCGGAGACATGGCGACGATTGCCTTTCGCTGTCCTGAATCGGGTTGGCTAACCCATTTAGACGGACCGTTAGCTTTGACCAGCGCCAACCGCTCGGACGAAAAAGACTGCGTCTCATATGCGGCGGGCATGGCAGAATTGGGCGGAGAGATTGACGGCTGCCTAAAGACAGACAAGGCGCTCTCGGGGTCTCCCTCCACAATTATCTCAGTCATTGGTGAGGAGATAAAAATTCTACGCCAAGGCACGCTTGAGGTGTTGCTATGAGTGCCGGAATAGACGCCTTAAAATCTGCCCTACCCGAGGGCGCATGGACGCAAGACCCTGATATTATCGACCCGCATTTGCGCGAATGGCGGGATAAATATTTCGGCGCGACACCTATTTTACTGACGCCGCGCACAACTGACGAAGTCGCCGCAGCCGTCAAAATTTGCGCCGCGCATAAGCTCCCCCTCATGCCGCAAGGCGGGAATACGGGACTCGTCGGCGGGAACACGCCGCAGGGCGAAGTCCTTATCAGCCTCAAGAAAATGACGACCATTCGAGACATTAATCCAACGGCCAACGCCATGACTGTTGAGGCGGGCGCAACATTGCAATCCGTTCTCGACGCCGCTGATGATGCGGACCGCAAATTTCCGCTAACGCTTTCCAGTCAAGGCAGCTGCAGCATTGGCGGCGTGCTCTCCACCAATGCGGGCGGCAATCATGTTTTGAAATATGGCACGACGAAAGAGCTCGTTTTTGGCGTCGAAGCTGTCTTAGCCGATGGGTCAATTTTCAACGGCCTCACTTCTCTGCGCAAAGATAATACGGGCTATGATTTAAACCGCCTCTTCCTCGGCGCAGAAGGTACATTGGGAATCATCACAGCCGCGACGCTGAAGCTTTTCCCCAAACCAAAATATGTGCAGCGCGCTCTCGTTGGATTAGAAAGCGCCGCATTTGCTGTCGAGCTCTTAGAGCCCTTTCGCGTGGGCGGGCGGCTCGCCATGTTCGAGGTCATGCCCGAGATAGGCTTCCGCGCCGTTATCGATAATTTTGACAGTGTCCGCGACCCGTTTTCAGAAAAACACCCTTGGTACCTCCTCTGCGATTGGGAAGTAGACTCCGAGGAAGAAGGGCTCGCCATCGCGGAAAAAATCATCGGACAATCACTGGAAAAAAATGAGATAAATGATGCGGTCATCGCGATGAACGAAACACAAGCCGCTGATATCCTCTCCATTCGCGAACATCTTAGCGCCGCTCAGAAGTTATTAGGCGGATCGATTAAACATGACATCACCGTGCCAATTGATAAAATTCCTGAATTTCTTGCAATCGCCGGTGCCGCCGTAAAGGGCATTGTTCCCGGATGTCGCCCCGTCGCATTTGGGCATTTTGGCGACGGCAATATCCACTATAATATCTCCCAGCCCAAAGCCGCCGACCGCGACAGCTATCTCGCAAATTGGAATGTCCTCAGCCAACGCGTCTTTGATATTGTGGAAGATTTTGGCGGGTCAATTTCTGCCGAACATGGCATTGGCATTATGAAACGTGGTGACCTTGCCCAGCGCGCTGACCCTGTAAAACTCAAGCTCTTACGCGCCGTGAAAACCGCGCTCGACCCCGACGGCATTATGAATCCCAGAGTTATGATTTAATAGGTCATGATTTAATGCGTGATGATTTAACTCACACCAAAGTTACGCCATAGGACTGGCAATCCCATCTTAACCCGCCTATATCAGCCTTTCACTAACCCACGGATACGAGCTGCACTCCCGCAGCTGATCTTAGGAGGAGCACAATATGCTGACCTTACTTTCCCCTGCCAAAAAATTAAAAATGGACCCCGCACAAACCACGCTGGCCGAAACCCGGCCGCGCTTTGAGCCCGAGACAAAAATGCTCGCAACATTGGCCAAAACCAAAACGGCTGAAGACCTCAAAAAGCTCATGCATATTTCTGATAATCTCGCAGCGTTGAACGTCGAGAGATTCCAAGCCTTTAATCTGGACGGACAATCCAATTCATCCAAAGCCGCCGGCCTCGCCTTTGACGGCGATGTCTATTGGGGCCTCGAAGCGAAATCGATGTCGGATGATGATTTAGCCTATGCACAAGATCACTTACGGATTCTTTCGGGGCTTTACGGCGTGTTGCGCCCGATGGATGCCATTCAGCCTTACCGCTTAGAGATGGGCACGAAGTTTGAAAATTCGCGGGGAAAAAACCTCTATGAATTTTGGGCCAATTCGGTCGCCCCCTCCCTCACAGAAGATTTAGAAGGCCATGATGACCCAACAATCGTTAATCTTGCCTCCAATGAATATTTCAAAGCGGCGAACCCCAAGACTTTGACAAATCGAGTCATTTCCGCGAAATTCATGGAAGATAAGGATGGGAAGTCCCGTCCTGTTCAATATTATACGAAATTCGGGCGTGGGTTAATGGCCCGGTGGATTATGCAAAACCGTGTGGACAGAGCCGAAGGCCTGAAGGATTTCAATTCAGGCGGATATAAATATGATCCATCACGATCAACGGATGAGCTGCTTGTCTTCGCAAGACCGCAACCGCCCAAAAAGGGGAAGTAGCCATAGACACCGTAAAAGCCCATGCTGAGGACTTTGTCCAATGCGACGAAAATAGTCCGTGGAAATATAAGCTCTCCGACTGGTTCGCCGTATTAAAGCGGACGTGGAAAGAGACCAATCATGATAATGTCAGCGTCATTGCCGCTGGCGTGGCCTTTTTCTCGCTGCTCGCGGTCTTTCCGCTCATTACTGCGGCGCTCTCGACCGTCTCTTATTTTGTCGATCCAGAAGATGTGCAGGGCATCACCAAAAGCTTTGCAACGCTCCTACCCGGAGACGCTTACGATATTTTGGATGGTCAAATCACGAGCGTGCTCTCCGCGCCGCCTCGCGCGGCGAGTTTTGGTATTTTCTTGTCACTCGGCTTTGCGCTTTTCTCGGCCGGCGCAGGCATACGCGCGATGATGCGCGCAATGAATGTTGCCTATGAAGAAATAGAGACCCGCAACCCTTTCGTCTTTTTCTTCTTCGGTTTTCTGATGACACTCGGAAGCTTGGTTTTTGTCTGGGGTTCACTTTGTATCATTATTGGGGTCTCGACCGCCCTCTCTCATACGGATTTTGAGCATTCTGTGAGTTTTACGAGACGGGCCTTGCCTTGGGCGCTGCTGGTCACGCTTTTTTGTGTCGCCTGCGGCGTCATGTACCGCTTTGGTCCGTCGCGGCGGCCCGCGCGGAAACGCTGGATATTCCCGGGTATCTGTCTCGCCCTTGTCAGTTGGATACTTATTAGTTTTGGGTTTTCTAAATTCGTCACCCATTTCGGCTCTTATAATGAGACCTTTGGCGGTTTGGCCTCCGTCATTATCTTGCTCATTTGGCTATGGCTCACCGCTGTGGTCGTCATCATTGGCGCGGAGTTAAATGCGGAGTTAGAGCGGCAGACCCTCATGGACACAACGCGCGGACCGGAACGTCCCATCGGGAAACGCGGCGCGGTGATGGCAGACTTCGTCTCGCGAAAGACGCCCATAGAGCGTGTTCAAGAATTGTCAGGACTCCCTAAAGAAACTGAGACAACGACTATAACTTAAAGCGCGGCGCTCACTGGTTTTATGAGTTCCGCCCCTTCATTGCGGGCATTCCCCACGGCGCGGTCTACCTCGTAGTGGCCTAAGTCATCCCCGCCGCGCATGGATTTTAACGTAAAATCTGCCTTTGCATCCCAATCCATCCATTCATCCCACCGATTTTCAGGCAGGCGAACGGGCATACGGTGATGCAGGTTTTTCACGCTACCCTGCGCCGCCGTGGTGAGGATGGTGCAAGAGAGAAGCTCTATCCCCTCATCAACATGCCAGCGCTCCCATAATCCTGCAAAAGCGAAAATTTCATCGCCGACATTATCGCTATCTTCAAAGATGAAATGCGGTTGTTTGATTTCCTTGACCCCGCGTCCATTGGCGGAAGGCACCTCAATACGTTCCCACTCATACCACCCCGTCGTAGGAATTAGCGCACGGCGGCGTTTATAGGGCGTACGGAAACTTGGTTTCTCCGCAGCCGTTTCAACCCGCGCATTAAAAAGCGGGCGGCCTTCTGGCGGCTCTTTACGCCATGAGGGATGCAGACCCCAGCGCATGGGAACAATCGTGCGCGCCTTTTCCCCGTTAAAGGCGACAACAGGAATGACGGCGCCCGGCGCTACATTATATCGTGGTTCCCAATTCCACAGGCCCTCATTACTTGTTTTCGCCGCAAAGCGGGCCGCAATCTGGTCTAAATCGCCGGCTAATGTAAAGCGTCCACACATGGTCTCGCTATAGAGAGCTTAAGCCGCTAAGGGAACGCCAATGAGTATAAAACGAACAGATTGCGTCGGTGTTGTTTGCATAAGAGGCGAGGACGTGTTGCTTATCCAGCGCGGTACAGCCCCGCGTAAAGGCGAATGGTCCATTCCCGGCGGACGTATCGAAGTCGGCGAAACCGAAGCCCAAGCGGCCCTGCGCGAACTTGGCGAAGAAACCAATGTGAGCGCCGACCTCCTCACAAAAATTACCGCCCTTGATGCAGATTTTGAAGGCTATCATTACCGCCTACATGATTACCTCGCGCGCTGGACATCTGGCACGCCCAAGGC
>CAZNXP010000125.1:0-6151 GCA_964576955.1 uncultured Algimonas sp. | reverse complement strand
GGGCGGCCTGTCCGAATTGGCTCTGTTGGCGGCGGCGGGCGTTATGATGATCTTGTCTCGCGATTCCGCGGACAGGCCGTTCCGGCCACAGGCTTTAGCTTTGGCGTCTCGCGGTTCCTCACTGCGCTTGAGCGCATGGACGCGCTGGAATCGGACGTGAAACCGCCTGTCGTGATTTGTGCTTTCGACCGCGCTTTAATGGGTGAATATTTCAAACTGGTTGGTGAGCTTCATAAAGAAGGCATTCGCGCCGAAGTTTTCGTCGGCTCGGGCAATGTCACCAAACAGATGAAATATGCAGACCGCCGCAATGCGCAAGTCGCCGTGTTAATGGGCAGCGATGAAATGGAGGCGGGCCAAGTCACGCTCAAGGATTTATATGAAGGCGCAAAAGCCGCCGCCGCGATTGAATCCAATGAAGAATGGAAATCTTCTCGCCCGGCTCAAGAAACGGTCGCTCGCCCATATTGGGTTGCGGCGGTTAAGGCGATGCTGGTAGGTTAATCGATAATGAGTTTGCTGTCTCTTTTTTCTTGAGACAACCTCCAAATAGGTTTTTCATTTGGTGTTTCTTTGAAGTGATATACCAATTCTATTGGGTTTATTTTGTCATTTTCAAGAAATGAACAGGGGTAGATTTGTGAGTTTTTTGTTGCGCGTGTGACGAATCTATTTTTTAGTTTAAAACTAATTTCTATCGGCAAAGAGCATCTCTGCCGAAAAGCAACTTCTGGCCCATTAAAAAAATATTGATCTAAAACTTCAATTTCCTTTGATGTCAGGTTAATATAGCGAAAGCCTAGCTGCGCCTTGTTGTTCTTGAATTTCACAGTCCCTTTTGTGCAGCCCCAATGGCAGGCTTCGAGTTTCATAACCAAGGTCTCATTCGGTTTCAGAGCGGCAATTGATGGGGAATAGGCTTTATTATTGCCTGTGTTACAAGAAGTTTTCCAAAAAGACGCATGCTGACCCTTGCCTGTTTGATACTATTTGGTGAGGATGTGAGCTGATACAAGTCACCATATAAATTCAGGCCAAAACTATTAGGTAAGCCCTGCATATCCATCGTAAATTTAGGATGCTTTCGCATATGGAACAGAGTTTAGAGATTTTTGATCGATTGGTCCGAGAGCTTCTTGCGGATGAAGCTCAAAACCCTGTGGCGGAATATATCCCTTCTGCTAAATTATTTGACCGCCTTGACCTTAAATTACAAAAAGACGGAATAAGTGCGGACGAGCTAGAGGCCGCTCTTAAAGACCTTATCTTTACGACGCCTCGAACGGCGACCAATGCCTTTTTCAATCAGCTTTTTGGCGGACGTCAGGAGAGGGCTATCCTAGGGGATTTGCTGTCGGTTATTCTAAATAATAGCATGTATACCTATAAGGCGGCAGGGCCGCAAATTGGCGTCGAAAAAGCGGTTCTGCGCGAAGTCTGCGATATGATTGGCTGGGATAAGACGTCGGATGGCACGCTAGCCCCCGGCGGTTCCATGACGAATTTCATGGGCATGCTCATGGCGCGCGATGCCTATAATGAAACGACGCGGTATGCGGGCGTTCATCAAAAAATGACGGTCTATACCTCCTCCGAGAGCCATTATAGTATTCCGAAAAATGCGGCCTTCGCCGGCATTGGGCGGGACAATGTCAGGAAAATTGCGACCGATGCCGAGGGGCGCATGGATATGGCGGCGCTGCGCGGCGCTATAAAAACCGACCTTAAGAGCGGTCTCCATCCGGTTCTGATAAATTGCACGGCGGGCACAACGGTTTTGGGCGCATTTGATGATATTCGCGCCGCGAGCCGCATTGCCAAAGAGCTTAATATTTGGCTCCATGTGGACGGGGCCTATTGCGGCTCTGTTTTATTTAGCGGCAGATATAAGCATTTGATTGACGGGGTTGAGTTGGTCGATTCCTTTACGCTTAATGCGCATAAAATGCTCGGAACGCCGTTGGGCTGTTCTTTTATTTTGGTAAAAGACAAAAAACATTTGCATGATTCCTTCTCAAATGACGCGAGCTATCTCTACCAAACGGATCATGATGAATTTAATCTTGGGAAAATGTCCCTGCAATGTGGCCGCAGAAATGATGCGCTAAAACTTTGGGTGCTTTGGAAAAGTTTGGGCACGAGCGGGTTGGAGCGTCTGGTTGATAAGCAATTTGAACTCGCCGATGTTGCCCGTGATTATGTCAGGCAGCACCCTGATTATACGGACCATAGCGTTGATGAATCTGTTTCGGTCTGCTTTAATTATAAAAATATCCCAGCTGAAGAGATTTGCACCAAGCTATATGAGCAATCTGAATTATTGGTGGGTTACGGGTCTTTCAATGAAAATAGATTTATCCGCTTGGTCACGATAAATGCGGGGAATGATCCTGCCGACATTTTAAAATTTTTCGACACGCTTGAGAACTTTGCCGCGCAGCATTCAGATAAGTTTTCGGTCGCCTAATCTTAGGTTCTCACAGAAACAAAAAGACCCGCATCGAGTTACGATACGGGTCATGTCGGTACGGTCCATTTTGCGGCTATAGCACTGGGTTGGGGAGGTAACACCATAGCCAACGAATCCTTACGAGCTCCCGTCCTGCCACTCTAAACCTATCAGGATGTTGTCCAACACATGACAAAATCGTTAGGTTGAGGCTTCCAAAAGGGGCCGCTTCGCAGGTCACCGAGGGAGGGAAGGGGTGTCTCTGCGTCGCGGCCAAAGACTGCTCATTGGGGTTCCAGAAGTGGTGTCCGGAGATGAGACAGTGAAGGTACACATCTATGTGTATGGCGTTAGTGGCAGGTCCTATGTGACAGGGCTATGGCGAGCGCGTGAACTTTCAGTCACAGTTCTTAATGACGCTCTTCTGTTGAGCCGGGCTCTTGACGTTTAGACATAACCGACACAGATGAGCTTATGGCTCGTCTTGATTTAAAACTGCTCCCTGTGACACCCTTTCAGCAGAATTGTTCACTGCTCTATGATGTTGATACCAAAGAAGGCGTCTTAATTGATCCGGGCGGAGAGGCCGTTCGGCTAAAAGAGACGCTAGATAAGCTCGGCATAAAGCTGAAAGAAATGTGGCTGACCCATGGTCATTTGGATCATGCTGGCGGCGCAGATGAGCTGCGTGAAGCGCTGGGGGTTTCCGTGATTGGTCCGCACAAAGATGATCAGTTTTGGATGGACGGCATCACGGATCAATGGACTAAATATGGCCATCCCGGTATGGGCCGCGCCGTTATACCTGACCGCTATTTGGAAGACGGCGATGTGCTGGAGCTCTCAGGGGTAAAATTCAACGTCATCCACACGCCGGGCCATACGCCGGGCCATGTGGTCATATATAATGGCGATATGAAGATCGCTTTTGTCGGCGATGTGCTTTTCCGCGGCTCCATTGGGCGCACAGATTTCCCCAAAGGCAATCATCAGCAGCTGCTAGATTCCATAACGGGGAAGTTATGGCCGCTCGGCAATGATATGCGCTTTGTGCCAGGTCATGGCCCGATGGGAACCTTTGGCGGTGAGCGCAAAGACAATGCTTTTGTCGCCGATGATATTATTGGAACAAGCGCGCCGAACCGCTCTGGTCCCGGTTAATTAATCTCTGACAATTATTCTCCGAGAATAGCCCCCTCCGGTAGCGTCCCATTTTGTCTCAGGATTTCAGCTTTAACTCTCGCATTCGTATTAAAGCTTCGCGCAATATTAAAAAGCTCTCCTCTTACAGAAATGTCAAAACGGAAGGGCTGCTGATTGAGCACTTTCTGGTTGGACCCGTCAAAGACCATTCCAATTTCGACATATCCATTTAAAGGGCCGTCTAATGAGGCGCTTAATTCTTGGTATTTGAATTCTCGCAAGGCATCCTGCGCCAATGCGGCATATTCATTGGTACGCTGCTGTCTGAGGACTTGAATGGCCTCTTCTTGACTATAGGCCTGAATGCCGGGTCCGGGATCATATTTGATGACCCCGCCATCTGGTACAGCAATTTTTCCATCCTCAATCAAAACCTCAATTCCCCGCACAACAACTGGGAATGTGCCGACAACGGTTCCTGTTGCCTCAATTTTTTTATTTCCGAAATTCTGCAGGAAATCACCTAAAGCGACATTTCTCACGCGCATGGTGACGCGGTTTTCCTCAGCCGCATAGACCCATGTAAAGGGGTCTAAAGAAAACCAGCCATTTCCAATTGGCCAGTCAGCCGCGTCAATTTGAACGCCGTCTGGGACAAAACTATAGGTCACCTCACCATTTTCCAAAGGAAAGCCGGGGTTGAAAACGTCCATTGACAAAATCTGCGGTCCGTCGGTTTCTAACGGCAGGAGAGATGTAAAATGCATTCGCGTGTTTAGCCCTGTGATTGGTCCCGGCGCCGTGCCGACATCTATATCGACTAAATCCACAATACCGCTTGAATTTGTTATGGCGCCGTCGGCAAAGGCAATCTTGAGCGCGGCGCGGGCCTCGCCGTCGACGCGGGCGACTTTTCCTTGGAAAGCTGGAACAAGGGTTTGGGGTTGTAGGCCTTTAGGCTCGAAGAGGATGGAAGGAATATCAATCTCGGCTGTGCCCGCGCCCTCTTTATAGGTGTAGTCTACATTCACGTCGGCATTATTGGCTTTTTCGACCTGTAAATTGGCTCGGCCCGTAAATGTGCCCTCATTAAACTCAACCCGTCCATTTGCGGGAAAGGCCCCGAGCCCAGCCTGTTTAGCGCGCTCGGCCATCTCTGAGCCCTGGATAAAGAATAGGCCGCCGGAATGTTCGATTGTATATGTCTCCGGCGTGCCCTCTAGGGCGACTTCTATATCTGAGGCGCGCACTAACGGGGTTTCAACTGTGATTGACGGGCTATCTAAAGTAATTTGCGGGGCTTGGCCTTTGGCCAGGCGCGCGGTTAAATTGGCGGTATGGGCGGAGGCAGCCGTTCCGGGACCAGGTAAGGTTTCGCTAGCATAGCGGCCTTGTGTGAACGCAATATCCCAATCTTGCGTGGCATCGGGATAGAGCGTTCCAACCAAACCCATCTTCGCAGCGCGAAGGTCTAGGACTTGCACCTCACCTCCGTCTTCTCCGGGCTGGGTCAGGGTGAAATCCGCAGCATTTAATGTGGCTGTGAGAGTTGATTGCTCGGCTGTTCGGCTGAACAGATTTTTTGTTGCGGGGAGGGTGAATTGAATATTTTCGCCGTGCCAGCTCGTGGGCGTTTCTAAAGAGCTCAACGTCACAACACTCTCGCTGCGGGGCGTGAAGTCCACAACTTGCCGCCCCTCATAAAGGTGCACATCTAATCGGCCATCCAGATTTAGACCTTCCACATAACTGCCCGGCAGCTCGCCGTCATAGTTAAAAGCCGTCGTCACGGATAAGCGCCGCGGCGCCTTCGTTGCATCATAGTCAAGCGCTGCCGAAAGGGGGTCTAAGCGTACGGGGCGATTGTCTAAATCCACAGCCGTCCATTCGGCCTGTGTTGTCAGCTGTGTCGAAAAATGGGAAACTCCGTTTAAACGCAGTCCATTATCTGAGGCCGCATTTAACTGAATATTCTCTAAGGTCAGGCCGACGGGGTTTTTAAATACGGCATCCATAGAGGCCGCAATCTGTCCAGACGGTTTATCAAATCGATAGAAAGTTTGATCTGGCCGTGGCCGTAACCTGAGCTGATTACGTTCATTTTCCACATTAAATGTACCGACAGGATTAACCGAAAACCCTTCTGGCCCATAGTCAAGCTGGCCTTGCCCCGAAATGTCTGACCCGTTGATGAAGCCGAAAACGATATCCCGCATTTCGGGCGCATAATATTCTGTGACGGGCACGACGCTTATAGCGGGGAAAAGGGAAAGTGTTTCTGCGACTTCTCGAGCCCGCGCTGGCCGCGGGGAGCGCGCATTTTTAGCTGAAACGATCCAAGTTCCAGTGGCGCGCATATTGTCCTTTGGGAAGATGTCTCCGTCCCATCCAAGCTGCATTGGCCCTGATGCGAAGAGCTTGCTGGATAGGCTTTCGCTCTCGACAGATGTGCTGCCTAAAAACCGAAATGTGTCGAGGTTTAACATGCCGTCGATTTGGACATACGCCTCCGTCACTTCGACATTTTCATTGGAGAGGGTTTCTGTTTGCGCTTGTCCG
>CAZNXP010000124.1:0-6239 GCA_964576955.1 uncultured Algimonas sp. | reverse complement strand
CCTGCTTTGTGCATGTAATTTGCACCAAGCAAATCTGACTCAATTTCATGTTTACGCGAATAAGGGAGTGTCACGCCCAAAAGCGCGCCCAACCCTAAGGCTTGTTGAAGCAATGCTGTTTGTTGATTGGCTTGAGACAAACAGGCATTTCTCTGTTCAGCTGGCACATTGTTACACTTCTTCGAGAGTTGAGACCCTCCAAGGATTGTTCCGCCGACAACAGCAACCTGCGTCAAAGTCTGTTTCGAGACACGCGCCCGGGCATGGTCACCCGCAACATGACCAACCTCATGTCCCATGATGCCTGCAATCGCATCATCTGATTCTGCAAAATCCATCATGCCCTTGTAGAAACCAACACGGTTGCCAGGTAGTACGAAGGCATTTCTTGTATCCTGATCGAACACTTGGAAATCCCAAGACTCATTTGCAAAAGGCGAAACCCGTGAAATCCGGCTACCAATATTGCGAAGACGTGATGTGTAGCGTGGATCGCTAGATGTCGGCAGGTTCTGCTTTATATCAGCCCAACTCGACGCAGCTGCATCCGACAAGGCCGCTGCATTAGGAGCAAAGGCTAGGAATTGCTTTGATCCCGTGTGTGGGTTTGTTGTGCAGCCTGTCACACTCGCAGTGGCCGCTACGGCTCCGCCGGCCCCAAGAGCTTTCAACAGCTTTCGTCGCGGCATATATTTTTCATGTGGGGCGGGCTGCCCGCAGGCTGAATGGTGAGGTTGATTGCACATATTGGGTCTCCAAACTGTCCTATCCCAAATTTCGTTCTAAAAAAATTTCAGTCTCAATGAACGAAATCGGGGCTGGTATCGTATGATATAATACGAAGAAGACCTAAAATGGCAAACACAATTTCCTAAACAGAAATTAACCATATATGTTAGGTTCATAAAAGAATACTATAAAACTCTAATGCGAAAATGACCCCGACCTCATAGGCTCCCCACGATGATCAAACGTATTCTTATTGCCCTCGCCCTAGTTCTTATCCTCTTTATAGGCGCAATTTTCATTTTACCGGGATTAGTTCCGACAGACACTTATAGAGAAAAATTGGAGGCCGAACTCAGCCGCTCGCTCGCAAGAGATGTTTCAATAACGGGAGATATAAAACTCTCCACCTTTCCTAGCATTTCCATTCAAACGGACGGGGTTAGCCTAGCAAATCCAGAGGGGTTTAGCTCAGACACATTCATGAAGGTCAATGGCATGTCAGCCAAAGTAAAGCTGATGCCGCTATTGAGTAAGCAAGTCGAAATCTCTGGCGTTGAATTTGATAGTCCCGTCATCTCTCTTGAAAAAAGAGCCGATGGCCAAGTGAACTGGGCTTTAGGCGACCCTGCTAAAGCACAAACAGAACCAAAAGAGACAGGTCCATTCAAGCGCGATGGTCGTTATACGGATTACGACCCATCCCTCAAACTGCTTCGCATTAAGAACGGGAACATCAATTATAAAGATGACGCCGGCGGGAAAAGTCACACCGTCTCCCAAGTTAATCTTGATCTTCGCGCGCCGGGTCTCTCAAAGCCGCTTAAGCTCGACGGCGACTTTACCTTTGATGACCTCGCCGTTTCTCTCTCTGGTGAGTTGGAATCGCCCGCTGAATTTTTAAACGGCAAGGCAACAAATTTCGATGCTGATATCAAGACCGTTGAAGCGAATGTCGACGTAAACGGCGAATTCGCCGCAAGCCAAGACATTGTATTTAAAGCGAATTTTACCGCTGATAGCCAAAATCCTTTAATGGTGACAAGGCGCTTCCACCTTCCTGAAGATTTGAATCTCCCGCCCTTGTCAGATGTTTCGGCGAGCGGTGAGATTAATTTTGACGGAAAAGCAGACTTCCCTAATATTGACGCCAAGGCAGCGGGCGATGGATTTAATGTCAGCTATGCGGGTCAGTTGGACCTGAGAGACGGTCTGTCTGGTCAAGGCAAGGCAACCGCTAAAGTCACGGACATGTCCATTATCGACCCGTATTTAAAAGAGCCGATTGAAGCCTTATCGGCAATCAATGCCTTTGATGTTGTTGGTGATGTTAATTTGGCCAAAGATAGCTACGCATTTTCAAACATGACTGCGAATGTGTCTGGTCCTGATCTTACAACGTCATATTCTGGATCAGCAAAATATGCAGAAGATCTAAGCGCCCAAGGCAGCTTTGATGCCGCCGTTGGTGACCTTCCCGCCTTTCTAAATCGCATTGGCCAATCACAACCAGATGCCGCCGCGCTGAAACGTGTGACAGCCAAAGGCAATCTGGCACTAGACGGCAAGAAAGTCACACTCACGAACTTAACCGCAAACACGTCGGAAGGGGCCGCGAACGGCCAGTTTAACGGCAATCTAACTTACAATGAGAGCTTAGCCCTCGACGGTAATTTCGATGCAACTGTTGCTGACCTACCTGCTCTCCTACAGCGCATCAATAGAGACCGCCCTGAAGCCGCGGCTCTGAAACGTATTTCTGCAAAGGGTAATGTTGCTTTGGCCGGCAAGAAAGTGACGCTTACAAACCTTGATGCGCAGACTGCAGAGGGTCGAGCCAATGGTCGGTTTAACGGAAATGTGAACTATGATGAGAGCCTAAATCTCAATGGTTCCTTCGATGCAGCCATTGCCGACCTGCCTGAACTCCTGACGCTCATTGGCCAGAATCAACCCGATGCAGCTGCGTTGAAGCGTGTATCCGCGACAGGAACCATTGCGATGGCGGGCGGAACAACCACGATTTCGAACCTTGATGCCAAAGCCAGTGAAGGCCTCGCAAATGGGCAATTTAGCGGGAATATCACCTATGACGACGCCCTCAACCTGAACGGGCAAATCAATAGTGAAATTCCTGATCTTGCAGCGCTTGATAATGCATTGGAGCGCGAGCTTCCTTATTCAGATGTAGCAAAACGTATTACGCTTTCGTCTGAAATAACGACCGTTTCAGACACTTACCAACTCACTAATCTAGCGGCGAGACTTGAAGGCGGTAACTTAAATGGCAGTTTTGACGGCCGCCTCGCCATTGGCGACGCGCCCGATTTAAGCGGTAATTTGGCGATCTCAGCAACCTCCTTGCGGGCTATCGCAGCTTCGCAGAATGTTGAGCTGCCACCCAATACTGACCTCGGTCAAATTTTCGAAAATATGAATTTCTCGGGACAGGTCTCAGGAACACCAAATAAAATTGCGTTTAAATCAGGCACGATTAAACTCGACAAACTCACAGGCAATGGTGACTTCACTGTTGACCTGGCAAATAGCAAACCAAACCTCACTGGCACGATTGCCTTAGGTGTGATGGACCTGCGCCCTTATATGTCTGCATGGTCTGCACAGCGGCCAACAGGACAAATCATGCCGTGGTCTACTAACCCTATTGACCTCACAGCGTTAGGTTCGGCGAATGCGCGGATTAATATGACGGCGCCTTCAATTCTGACGGACCGCATTGAACTCGGGCAAACAGATTCCCTTCTTACTCTCGAAAATGGTACGCTCAAAGCGCAGCTTAACCGCACCCAACTCTATGAAGGTACAGCCAGCGGCGCCGTATCAATTTCAAACTCTACTGGCCTCCCGACACTCCGCATTAAAACGGATATTCGCGACGTTGCCGCTAAAAGCTTCCTCGCCGCTACGGGCGGATTTGACAAAGTTGCTGGACATGCAGACTTTAAGTTTGACATCTGGGGCAGCGGGTCCAGTCAAGCAGGTATAATGAAAGATTTGGAAGGAGATGGATCCTTTACAATTCTGCATGGGCAGCTCCTCGGAATTGATGCGGAAGCCATGGTTTCAGGTTTTGATCAAGCTTTAACAAACCAACAACTTCCTGCGGGAATTGGTTTGGGTAATTCTACAGATTTTGAAGACTTAAATGGCTCATTCACAGTAACAAATGGGGTCGCAACAATCGCCGCATATCAACTTACATCTGGCAATTTACTCATGCAGGGCGACGGAGAAATAGACCTCGGCAATCAGTATTTGGACATTGGCTTCAGGCCAAAACTACAAGGTGGCAGTAACCTAGCCGGCGTCGGCGTACCTCTACGATTTGCCGGAAAATTTGGCCAAGCCAAACCAGGGCTAGATTCAGGCGCTTTAACCCAATTGGCAACCGCACGCGCGCGGGATATCGCTGCTAAAGAACTAAGAGATAGAGTTGGTGGTTCGCTAGGCAATACGCTTGGCGGATTAGTGGGCGGCGGAACCAACACGCAAGGGTCCTCGCAATCATCCTCCGGTATTGGAGGCCTCGGCGGTCTCATCGGCGGAGGGACGTCTTCCGGCAGTCAACCACAATCAGGCACCGAACCTTCGACTCGGGATAGCCTCGGTAATGCCCTTGGTGGACTTCTCGGCGGCAATAGTGGTGCCCAGCAACACCCGCGCACAAATGGCTCGCAGCCACCACCCCCACCGCCAGCGCCCGAACCCGCCAAGACGGACAAAGAAAAGATCGAGGATGAAGTCGGAAATGCCTTAAAAGGCCTGTTCGGCAAAAAGAAATAGAGGTTTATATCAAGTTAAACGAAAGGACTTTCTTAGTCCCTTTTGTTTATCTATGATTTGATGTCAGACACAAAAATACATGACCCTGTCATTGCGCGCCAAATACCGCGTGATGACTTTTCGATCGATCAATGTTGGGATGAATACACCTCGGATGAGCACGCCGTTTGGGATTTTCTCTACGCGCGGCAATTGGATGCTCTAACCAACCGTGCGGCTCCAGAATTTCTTGAGGGATTAAAAACTCTCGAACTCAGCCGTGCAGGTATTCCAGATCTCAAAAGACTTAATCCTGCTTTGAAAGCTCTGACGGGATGGGAAATTATAATGGTCCCTCACCTTGTGCCGGATGATGTTTTCTTCACCCATTTAGCAAATCGACGTTTTCCCGCTGGACGGTTTATACGCAAGCGCGATCAGTTAGATTACCTACAAGAACCTGATGTATTCCATGATATATTTGGGCATGTACCCCTGTTGGCCAACCCTATATTTGCCGATTATATGCAAGGCTATGGACAAGCCGGATTACGGGCTCTTGAGATTGGCACATTGAAAAACCTAGCTCGAATTTATTGGTACACAGTCGAATTTGGACTCATTAAATGTCCTGAAGGTCTTCGCATTTTCGGAGCCGGAATAGTCTCGTCTTTTGGAGAATGCCAATATGCATTGGAAGACAAAACCCCGAATCGATTAAAATTCAATCTCGAACGTATTATGCGGACAGAGTATGAAATTGATAAATTTCAAAAAACCTATTTTGTCATCGATAATTATACGCAGCTCTTTGATGACACGCAGCAAGATTTCGGGCCGATATATGAGAGGCTTTTAGCTGAGACTCATAGCTATGAAACGAATGAGCTTTTGAGTGATGATATGAGGCTGGACTAAAAGACTAGCAAAAAAGCCGCAGACTGAATTTAGGTCGACATCAATTTATAATTCGGACTGAAACCTCTTACCTCTTGTGCCCCTATCTCTCAAAAACCACTGAAAGATAACAACATTCTCTAACCACCAGGTAGAAACCAGATATAAAAAAAGCCCGGTCCGAAGACCGGGCTTTCTAAATTGTTTTTCGCGAGAGCCTAGTTGATTGCACCAACTGAGCTAAGCGTAATCAGAACCTCTGTACGACGGTTCAACTGCTCTTTAACGCCATCACCAGTCTGAACGAATGGCTCTGTTTCGCCTTTACCTTCAGCAGTAATCACGTTGCGATCAATACCCTGACGGACAAGCTCGTTAAGCGCGTCTGTTGCGCGGCGCTTGGACAGAGCCAAGTTATATGACGCTGCACCAGATGTATCTGTATGACCAATAACACGGATGTTGTCGACGTTACAGAACTGACCTGCATCTAGAATACGAGAGATTGTGTTGCGTGTTTCTGCAGATGCACCTTTGTCGAATTCATAATAGATGATTTCCTGACGATACTGATCACCACAAATGTCACCAATTGTTGTTGAGCGATCTGTTGTTGGGCAGAAGTTGATGTCTGAAGTCTGTGATCCATCTGGACAAGTAACCAGCGCTGGTTCTGCAGGACACTGACCTGCATCAAAGACGAAAGAACCGTCCCAACATCGTACTGTAGGCTGCGCCGGAGCTACCTGGGTAACTGGACACTGGGCTGAATCGAATACAAATGACCCATCAGCACACTGATAATCAGGTGTTGGCGCTGGCGGCGGTGGCGG
>CAZNXP010000123.1:0-6290 GCA_964576955.1 uncultured Algimonas sp. | reverse complement strand
CCAATGAGCGCTATTTTGAACGGAAGTGTAGACCCTTCGTGGTGCGCATCAGCGCCGCCCCCCGCAAGAATGATGTCAGCCAACATCGTTATTTCAAAACCCATAATCATCTCATTTTTCGACGCGATAAAGAATCGCGGGGAAAGACTTCAATCGCTTGAATAACTGATTCAAGACGTCAAACCAAATGTAATCCGTAATGCTATTCAGCCACGCGATATATGTCGAAACCAATGGCGGATGTGCCATAATCGCCTTCATCATATTGCGCGACGCTATCTTGGAAAAAGCCCATAATATGGTCGTAAATAAGCTCAAATAAGGGGGTCATTTGCGCCTCATCCAAAGGCAGCTCCACGGAGATTGGACTTTCTTTGCCAATAGAAATCTTCATCAATTGTCCTTCTTTCTGACAATGAAGCTGCAACCGCATATAATCCTTATCTTCAGAAATGCGCACCGCGAGGCCAAAGCTAATGGGTTTAAGCGGTAAGTAGCCCTGTCCCGAGACGGAAAAGGCGCCAGATTGATAATTTTGAGCCTGAAAGGGGCCTTCTGGCGGAACGAGAAAGACGCAAGGGTCATCTCCCGGATGGAGCCAAACGCAGAGTAGGTCACGCAGCGTTTCAGCCAATGAACGAATTTGTGCGTAATTGTCGAAACTCCGCTCGCCATAAATATTCGCGGCGCTCCAAATCTGGGAGAGGCGCGTATCCGCTTTGGCTGGGGTCTTTTTATTAGTCGTTTTGGTCATGAAGGTGTTGTGGCGTGTTCACCGCTCAAGTCAATTCCCTCATCTGTGTGTTTTTTTCGTCCGCGACCCAAAATTGGCACGAGGATTGAAGGTATATTTCCAAATTCTAGCTTTGAAGGGTGCAAAATGCGTATTTTGGGACTAATTGCCGTTGGACTCGCAGGGCTTAGCCTAAGTGCGTGCTCGCAAATCTCCAGCATTTTCAAGAAAAAACCGCATTACCATACGGCAGATGGGACAACCGTATATACGGGTGAAACGGAAAGTTTGCGCACGACCCCAGCCCAGACATATCAATTTCCAGATCAAAATTCTGGATATACTGGCGGAACAGAATATGTTTACGCCAGTCCGGCTTCGAGTGACTTTGGCTATTTTGGACGAAATGTTGAACTGTTCAATGCACCCACCCGCCAAATTACCAGAGCCTATTCAGACCCACGCGACGCCGAATTTGTATCACTCAATGGCGAGTCCAAAATAGAGGATTGGCGAAATTGCGAAGTCCTCAACCGCGGGTATTTATGGATTTCAGAATATGACTTTAGTCTTCATCCGGGATTTGAAGTCTGTATGCGTAATAAAGGCTACGTATTGGCTTCGGAATATGGCTCAAGCGCTAAACCTACATTGAGCGCCCAATCTGCGCGTTTGCGGAGTGGTTATTCGTCGACCTCTAGCTATTCTCGTTTCTAAGTTTCCGCCGCTAAAATTGCTTCCAAGCCATTCCGATAAGAGGTGTGTTTGGGGCGCCACCCTAGCTCTTGGCGGGCTTTATCCGCATTGATGCGTTTGGTTTCCTCATAAAAGCTGCGGGCCATATTGGAGACCGACGGATCATTTAAAGAGACCCGCGGCGGCGGCGGCAAGCTCAAGAGACCTGCCGCATAGTCTAATACATCTTGCGGGGGGGCAGGGTGTCCATCCGCCAAGTTGTAAATGGCTTGCGGGTCCGGTGAGTTCAGACTTAACAGCAGAGCGCTAACAATATCTTCGACATGAATGCGGTTCACCACATGGCCGTCCTTCACAATTGTGCGGGCTGTTCGTGCGTGAAGTTTGTCAAAAGGCGCGCGGCAAGGGCCGTAAATCCCCGCCAATCGGAATATGTGAATAGGCCAGAGAGTCTCAAGCCAGGCGAGTTCCGCATTGGCGCGGGCAATCCCGCGGGGCAATCCTGGAGTTGGAGCTTCTCCCTCAAAGGCCCACCGCCCCTGTCTATCGCCATATACAGAAGTCGCGGAGAGGTAGGCAATCCATTTTGCTTTTGGCGATAAATGTCCCAATTCTGCAAGGGCAGGGTCGGTTCCATCTTTTTCGGGCGGGATTGAACTGACAATAATATCCGCGCCGACGAAGGCAAATTGCAGCTGTTTTGAAGCAGGTCCATTGAATTTATGACATGTCACATTTCGCAGCGTCGTCTGTCCGGACCGGGTCGTGACATGCACGCTCCAACCCTCATTGATAAGCTGAGAGGCCAAAACTCTGGCGACATAGCCTGCACCCAATAGGAGCGCAGATTGAGGCTTATTAATGTGACGGCTCATTGTCGATTCAATTTCCTGCGTTTATGGGAATGCCATGACACGACAATTTGCATATGTCGCCTGCTTGATGAGCGGCGCGCTGTTTTTTAGCACATCAGCCTTGGCTGAGGACTTAACGACTGAGTTCGATGCCCGTCATAAAACATGTCTGGAATCCATCGCTGATGACGCGCAGCAAGCGTATGAAACTGCGCTGCAATGGCGTAGTCAAGGCGGCGGGCGGCGGGCCAAACATTGCGTGGCTATGGCGCTCTTTGCGCTTGGACATGAAGATGAAGCGGCGTTTCGATTAGACGCTCTTGCTGCGGGCGCGGATGGCGGGTCGGTTGAGACGCGGGTGAAGCATTATGCCGAAGCGGCAAATTTTTGGCTGACCGCAAATGAAGCGGAAAAAGCCTATGCGTCATCATCGGCCGGCTTAAAATTGAAATATGATCATTTAGACTTACGCATTGCCCGGGCCCGGGCCTATGCGCTGTCAGGCCGCTATGATTATGCTGAAACGGATTTGACCTCTGTACTCACGCTAGACCCCAACCATGCAGGGGCTTTGCGTTACCGAGCCGATGCACGGTTTAAGTTAGACAAATTAGACGAGGCCAAAACAGATATAAACGCGGCGCTGGACCTTGACCCAACCTCCGTGGAGACGGCCCTGTTAAGAGGCCAAATTCGCGAAGCTATTAGATTGGCTGACGCGGAATAGGTTTTACCGAGCCTCAGGCGCCAGCGTTTCGCTAAAGAACTCCAAAATTTGACGGTCGCGGTGAATGCGGTTCTCCGTTTTTCGAAACCCATGTTTCTCGCCGGGATAGGTTTGAATGCGCAAATTGTGCATATTGTTCTTTTGCATGGCATCCATCAATTGAATTGAATGACGGAAAACAACATTATCATCAGCCATACCGTGAATTAGCAAAACAGGTTCTGTCAGCCCGTCCAAATATTTAAAGACGCTGCCATTTTCATAGGCGCCTTGCGTATAATTTTCAGCCCCCACGGTTGGGTCGCCTAAATAGCGTTCTGTATAGGCGGTGTCATACAGCGCCCAATCCGTCACGGGCGCGCCCGCGACGCCAGATTTATAAAGGTCTGTTTGCGCGAGCATATGCAAGCTCATATAGCCGCCATAAGACCAACCATAGACTCCCATATTATCGCCATCGACAAAATCTTGCTTCGCGAGCCATCTCGCGCCAGTAGATTGATCCGTGACTTCAATTTGTCCCATGGAGCGGTAGAGGTGGTCCTCGAAGGCTTTGCCGCGATTTGTCGCGCCCCGGCCATCCAACATGAAAACGACAAAGCCATGATGGGCCAGCATGTTTGGCAGGGCTTTACCTCTAAATCGGTTTTGAACGCGCTGCACACCGGGGCCATTATAGACGATTGTAATCGCAGGACGCTTTTCCCCAGGTTTTAAGTCTGTTGGTTTGAACAACATGTAATCGAGTTTTGAGCCGTCTTCGGCGTCTAATTGTCCATATTCAGGATTAATATGGGCTTTCAAAAAAGGCGAATAAGGATGGGATTCATCCAGCTTATTTTCATTTAACCAAGCCAGCGGCGTTCCGTCTGCTTCATAGGCTCGCAAATTTGTCGGCGTTTGATCATCCGAATAGGACCCAAGATAGCGGGTACAATCGCTATTAAAGCTCGCGCTGTGAATGCCGGGTCCCGATGTGATTTGCGTAACCCCATGCGGCGTGTCTGGGTCATCAGATTGCGTGATTTTGAAAATCTGATTTGACAGCGGGCTGTCTTTCCAGCCGCTGAGAAATAATGCGTCTTCTGACCGGCAAGCAATTGAACGGGCGTTTATATCAGGTGGGGTGAGGGCTTTAATCTGACCTTCCGCCCCAATTTCGAAAAGCTGGCGTTTGTCATTGCGCTGTGCAAACCAAATAAACCCGCCCTCTTTCGTGGGAGAGATACCGCTGCGAATATTTAGCCACGTCGGGGAGGTTTCTTCATAAAAATCTGTTTTTTTACCCGTCTTTGAATCGACCTTATAGATTTTGTGAGTTTTGTGATCTCGGGCCAGAACGCCGACAAAGGCCGTTCTATTGTCAGGTGCCCAAGCCACACGGGTCAGATAAATATCATCCCCTAAGGCAGGGTCATCATCCAGTGCCACCCAACGGGTTTTTCCGCCCCGCGCAGACACAAAGCCTAATTTTACGCTGGCATTATCTGTGCCTGCAAAAGGATAGCGCTGCGCAATATTTTTGACGCCGTCAGCGCCAAAGTCGATACGGTTTTCAATCGCAATCGCGGCTTCATCTATTTGCGTATAGGCGGCAGTTTTAGCATCTCTGGAGACCCAATAGCCTGTATTTCTACCCAGTTCTTCTTGTACAACAAAGCTTGCCGTGGCGTTGCGAATTGTGTCGGTGGACCCATCAGAAAGCTGTCGTTCTAACCCTGTTTTTAGGTCTTTAATGTAAAGCTCATTGCCCCGCACATAGGCGACCTTGCGGCCATTCCCGCTGACCTTAGGGTCTGTTTCAAACCCTTTGGTAGCTGTGACTTGGCGGCTTTTTTGTGTCTTAAGATCATAGAGGTAAATATCGCCGCCCAATGGGAAGAGCAGCAGGTCATCGCCAACCCAACTGTAAGAGATAATACCGCTACCATATTGGCGGGCGCGTTCACGGCGGTTCTTTTCTTCTTCTGAGAGAATTTCTGGTCCGTCTAAAATATCTGTCGAGCTGACAAGCAGGCGGCCTTCACCTGTTTCAAGGTCATAGGCCCAGAGGTCTTTTTGCTGTGCATTATCTTCGCGGCCTTGCAAGACGGTGACAAACTCGCCGGACGGGGCAATCTGAACGCCCGATAATGTGGTTCCGCCGAGGGCGGGTGAGCTGTTAATACGCTCAGGGGTTAGGCCGCCCGCGACAGGGGTTTCGCGGATGTAATTCGTAGGAACTTGCTTGGCCTCAACTTCTTTTTGAGACTGTTCGGCTGCCTCCTGCAAGGTTTGCGGCGGTTCATCTGCGCTCGAACAGGCGATGAGAGTGGTTGATAAAAGGAGAGCGGGGAGAAAATGTTTCATACTCTCTTTTGCGCCGCTTGAAAGCGGAGTTCAAGACCAACTGAGTTTCAGAGTGCACTTTCCATATTCCTCCAAGCAGGTTACGAGTCATTTATGCCAGATTTGCGCCCAGTTTTTTTCGTAATCGGCCTGATGTGTTCCGCCCTCGGTCTTCTGATGTTCATTCCCATGCTTGTGGATGTTTTTGATGAAGGACGGGCTTGGCGCGCCTTCGGGATTTCTGGCGGAATAACGACTCTATTTGGCGCGCTGCTGGCGACGATTAGTTATTCTCCTAATCCCAGCCTTCGCGCACGCGGCGCATTTGTTCTGACAGTTTTCGCGTGGCTGACACTTTCGGTTCTGAGTGCCATGCCGTTTTTATTTGAACCGATAAATTTATCGCTGACCGATGCCCTATTCGAAGCGACCTCAGGCATTACGACGACGGGCGCTACCATTCTGACGGGATTGGATAATATGCCGCGCGGGGTCTTGATGTGGCGCGCTATTCTGCAATGGATTGGCGGCGTTGGTATTGTGGTGACCGCTATGGCCGTTCTGCCGATGCTAAAAGTTGGCGGCATGCAGCTCTTTCGTTTGGAAAGCTCGGATATGGGGGAGAAAATCCTCCCGAGGGCCGCCAGCCTCGCAGGCGGAATTTCTTTAATCTACCTCGTTCTCACTATCGCTTGTTTTATTGGCTATATGCTGACGGGAATGGACTGGTTCGATGCGACGGCTCACGCAATGACAACTTTAGCCACAGGCGGCTATTCGACGTCAGATGCCTCTATGGGCGGTTTTATGGATAATGGCGCGGATATTGTCTGCGTCGCCTTTATGATGGCTGGCGGCATGCCCTTCGGTGTTTATTTGTTGATGACGACCCGCGGGGATTGGCGCGCGCCAATCAGGGATAGTCAGGTCCGAGCCTTTATCACAGTCATGA